>CAXMSR010000070.1:0-7083 GCA_964195725.1 uncultured Kiloniellaceae bacterium
CCTGCCGGAGCGCTCCGCAGCACTCGGGCTGGTCCATCATGCCACCTACCAGCGAGCGGGTGAGCGCCGAGGCGGAGTTGAAAGAGATGTTCCAGCAGAGCTTTTTCCACTGCTCGACGACGATCTCTTCGGAGACTTCAATGGGCACTCCAGCTTCGGTGAAGGCGTTTTCAATCTCCGCCAACCGTATGGTGCGCCGCCCGTCAAGCTCGCCTATGATAACTCTGCCCGCCGCGCTGTGGATCACTTCGCCGGGGCGGTCGATGCGTACGCCTACATAGGAGAGGCCGCCGATGATCTTCTCTTCGCCGAAGATTCCCTGTAGCTTCTCTTCGTTGTCCACCCCGTTCTGGAGCGAGACGATCACGGTGTCGGGCCCCACCATCGGTGCCATGTCGCGGGCGGCTTTGATCGTGTCTTGAGACTTGACGCAGACGATGACGAGGTCGCAGATGCCGACGTAGTCGCACAGCTGCGCCACCTTGGGCATGACGTGAAAATCGCCGTTTACGCTCTTTACCTTGAGGCCGTCAAGCTTGATCCGGCGAAAGTGGTCGCCGCGCGTCACCAGCACCACGTCGCTGCCGCCGCGCGCCAGCTTCGCCCCGAAATAGCTCCCCACCGCGCCTGCGCCCATTACGCCGATCTTCATAGTTCTCTTACCTTTTATCTGTCTCCGGGGCCACAAGCTCGCCCCGGTCGGTTAGTATGGAATTGAAAATATCGCTGTTTTCTCCGGCAACTGCCCCGGCCCACGCCACCGAGCGCGCAAACCGCGCCCCTGCCGCCACCCTGGCGCCGCGCCCCAGCACCGCCAGCGGCCCGACGAGCGCCCCTGCTTCTACGCTCGCGCCCTCTTCGATGTAGGAGGGGGGTAGGATCGTTGCGCCCCCGGCGCTCGTCTGCTCTTTGGTGACGAGGCGGCCTCGCGCCAGCGGAGGGGTTTTGCCCCGCTTCATCAACTCGAAGTGGGCCGTAAGATACCGCTCCGGCGTGCCCAGGTCACTCCAAAAGGCGTCGGGGGCGATAAAATATCCCCGATAGTTTTCACCCTGCGCCACCAGCGCCGAGTGTACTGCGGTGTTGATGCAGAAAACTTCCTCGTCTATTCCGCTCACGCCGCGAAGCACCTCCGGCCCCAAAAGGTGTACCCCGGCAAAATCACAGCTCTGTACCGGGCTCGCTTCCCCTGGAGCCACACCCTTTAAAAAGCGCGTTATCCGCCCGCCCGCGTCCACCGCGATCGGCCCCGCCGTGCCGGGGGCCAGCGCCGAGAGGGCGAGGGTGGCGGTGGCGTTTGTCTCGCGATGTTGACGCAGCATCGCGCTAAGGTCCAGCTCGCGGTAGGTGTCGGCGTTGATGAGGAAGAAGGGCTGATCACTGTGCTGGCCCAGCTCGTCCAGCCAGGGGGTTAGCGCCCCTCCGGTGCCGAGGATCGTCGCCTCGAAGCTCCACGTCACTTTAAGAGATTCAGGTATCCAGGGGGTGAGCGCTTCTTTCAACTGCTGCGGCAGGTGGTGGAGGTTGACTATCGCCTCTTCTACCCCGGCCTCGGCCAGCGCGTGCAGCACATGGGCACAGAGGGGTACCCCGAAAAACGGCCACGCGGGCTTGGGGAGTCGTTCGCTTACCGGGCGCAGCCTTGTGCCCAGCCCCGCCGCCAGCACGAAGGCTTTTACGGGTGCCGTGGGGTGGCTGCTCACGTCAGTTCGCTCCACGAGGTGATGGCGTCGATGTGTTCGCCGCGTGATTTTACCTTCTTGCAGCGCGAACCCTTTACCCCTTTGATGCGCGCTTCGCACTCGCCCCAGGTGTCGTGTTCGCGGATGTCGCCGTTAACGAGGCTCAGGTAGAGGGGGGCCGCGTATTTTTCCCCCGTCGCAGGGGGGGGGGCGTGCTTTTTTGCTTTCGCAGATGAAGCGGATTTTTTCGGCTTTCTTGTCACCGGCCTGGGCGTTGCCTCGAAGATCCACGCGCCGTCGCCCTCTCGCAGTTCTACCGGGTTGCCGTGGCCGAAGGTGGAGGCGATGACGTCGCACCGCTCGTTTTCTGGGTGGCCCGAGTGGCCCGCCACATGCTCCCACTTGAGCTTCAGGTTGCTCTGTAGCCGGTCGATCTGCTGCCACAGGTCGAGGTTTAGCACCTCGGCTCCGTCGGCTTTTTTCCATCCTTTTTTCTTCCACCCCCAGATCCACTTGGTCGCTCCGTCTATCAGATAGCGCGAATCGGTCACCAGCCGTATCTTCTCGCCCGGATTGGCGCGCTTTAGCCCCTCGATGGCGGCGGTCATCTCCATGCGGTTGTTGGTGGATTCGGGCTCGCCGCCGCCGCACTCGAAGTAATGCCCGCTGCGCTCCAGAATCGTCCCCCAGCCGCCGGGGCCGGGGTTGCCCTTGCAGGCCCCGTCGCTGAAGATCGTCAGATCGAAGTTTTTATCGCTATTTTCCGGCATAAATTTCCCCGTACATTGACAGCGGTGCGTGTGCTAGTTAGTCTTGCCCGACTGCATTCTACACGGATTGGAGAGGCAAGATCATGGTGTTTGGACTGTTCGGTAAAAAGGGTAATAAAGAAAAGGCTCTGGAAAAAGCAAAAAAGGCACTTTCTCGCGGAATGTCGGCGGAAGCGCGGATTCTTTTTGAGGAGGTGCTGGAAGAGGAGCCTGAAAATAGCGTGGCACTAGAGGGGTTGGAGGCCAGCGCGGGCGCACTCGTCGAGTGGAACCTGAAAGAGGCGGGTATGTGCGCCGACCATGACCCCGCCAAGGCGCGCGATTGTGTCGAGCTGGCGCTGGAGCTGGCGGGTGATTTCCCCCAGCTGGTCGCCCGCGCCAAAGAGGCCCTCGCAGCTCTGGGGGCACCTCCTGCGCCCAAGGCGGAAGATAAAAAGCCCAAGCGCATGTTTGAACCCAGCTGCGGCTGCGCATCGCCCTGCGGAGGCGACGAGGACGAAGAGTGTTACGAGCAGATGAGCGAAGAAGAGCTCTTCGAGTTCTATATGGGCACCGTCTCCGAAGAGGAGTGCAGCGCGCTGGAGTTCATGGGGGATGCGTTCCGAAAGGGCTATGTGGCCCTTCAGCAGGGCGACGCTGAGACGGCCCGAACCCACCTCTCACAGGCTGAAGCCGAGGAAGAGGCCACCGTGGGCATCAGTTTTGCCTTCGGGCTTCTGGCCGAGATGGAGGACGACTTCAAGGAGGCCGACAAGCGTTTTGCCCAGGCGCTCACGCGTGACGACGAGTTTATGCCAGCGCTCAACCATCTGGTGACGTCGCTTATGGAGCAGCAGCGAGCGGGCGACGCCGCGAGTTTTCTGGAAGAGTATTTTGCGGCGCGCGAGCCCGATTTCGAGATGCAGATAATGATCGCCTCGATCTTTCTCACGGCGGGTCGCGTTGAGGAGGCCCACGAGCGGCTCTCCCCGCTGGCCGAGACTTCGCTGGACAACGCCTCGGTGGCGGTGACCTGGGCGCGCATCCTCCACGCGCAGGGCGACAACGAAGGGGCGATCAAGGCGTATCAGGCCGCAAGCGCGAAGCTGCACGACTCGATGGATGTCATGGTCCCAATGGGCGAGCTGATGGTAGCGCAGGGGGGGCGCTGGGCCGAGCACGCCTTGAAGGTGTTCAAACACTGCTACCGGGTTGACCCGCAAAACGGTTGGTATCATCTACTGGGTATGGCGCGCGCCTATGCCGCCAGAGGGTGGAACGACGAGGCGCACAATATGGTAGCCGCCGCCCATGATGAGCTGCCAGAGCACCCCGACGCCCTCAAGGCGTGGGAGAGAGTGTCGCAGCAGCTGGTCGGTTAAGCCAGACGAGGCAGGGCTATTGAGCTATTGGGCGATGGGCAGCCCCCGGCGCGCCCAATCCATGATCCCCCTTGCGTAGTTCTTTACCCAGGGATAACCCTGGCGTGCCATAAAGTCGGTCACCGCGCCGCTTCGCGCGCCGGTGGCGCAGATTACGATGATCTTCTTGTCGCGCGGAATCTGCTCCAGATTGGCCTGAATCTGGTTCATGGGGATGAGCACCGAGCCGGGTATGTGGCCACGGGAGAACTCGCCTGGGGTGCGCACGTCGAGCAGATACAGGTTGGCCGCGTCCTCGGACTGCAACTTCATTATTTCGCTGTAGTCGGTATCTACTCCGCTGGTGTCGGCCGCGCCTGCAAACGCAAGGGGCACGAGCACAAGCGAGATGACGAGCAGGATCGTTCTTTTCAACATAATAGGTTCTCCCTCGTCGCCGTTCTAGGGCGAGCAGTATTAATCGTCTGCGCAAAATATACCGGAAATAGCGCGGATAGTTTCGATGCGTCGTTCCCACAATTGGTTACAGCTCAACCGCAGGATGCTGGCACGATGCTGGCACGACGCTCCAGCAAATGTTTGCCAACCAAGGCTGTGGGTGGGGTATACTTTCAAGTTCGCCGCCGATGCAACCGGAAACGCTGCAACGAGCGATATTTTGCAAATGAACCTTTGGAGATCCAATGAAAGATAGCAAGTCAACACCTTCGTCCGACACGCTGACAATAGCCGGGCGCGAGTTCTCTTCCCGGCTGCTGCTGGGCACGGGCAAGTTTTCCAGCCACCGGGCGATGGCCGACGCGCTGGAAGCCAGCGGCACCCAGATAGTGACGGTGGCGCTTCGCCGGGTAGACCTTACCCGGCCCGAGAGCGACATACTTGGCTTTATAGACAGTAGCCGTTATCTTCTGCTGCCCAACACCTCGGGCGCGCGCGACGCCGACGAAGCGGTGCGGCTGGCGCGTATGGCTCGCGCTTCGGGGATGCCCTCGTGGATTAAGCTCGAGGTCACCCCCGACCCGCGCTACCTTCTGCCCGACCCGATCGAGTCGCTAAAAGCCGCCGAAATCCTCGTCAAGGAGGGGTTTACGGTGCTGCCCTATATCGGAGCTGACCCGGTGCTGGCCAAGCGCATGGAGGAGGCGGGTTGCGCCACCGTCATGCCGCTGGGCTCGCCGATAGGTTCAAACCGTGGCATCCTCACGCGGGCGTCGATTGAGATAATAATCGAGCAAGCGCAGGTGCCGGTGGTAGTGGACGCGGGGTTGGGTGTGCCCTCGCACGCCGCCGAGGCGCTGGAGATGGGTGCCGACGCCGTGCTGGTAAACACCGCCATCGCCGTCGCCGATGATCCGTCGCGCATGGCCGCCGCCTTCAGGCTGGGTGCCGTGGCCGGGCGCGAAGCCTATCTGGCAGGCAGGGCCTCTTCGTCGCGAGTCGCACAGCCTTCTAGCCCGCTTACCGGCTTTGTGCGGGGGGACGAGTAACCGTGGCTTTAAAAGAGCGCGAGCCCGGCGGCTTTGCGAAGGTCTTTGACAGCGCCCCCCTTGAGCGTTACCGCGCCCTGTCCCTTGGGGCCGACTCCGCGAGGGTAGAGCGCGCGCTGGGTGCGCAAAATGTTGGGCTGGAAGATTTTCTGGCGCTCATCTCGCCCGCTGCTTCCGACTATCTGGAGCCGCTGGCGGCGCGCGCCATGCGCATCACCCGCGAACGCTTTGGCAGGGCCGTCACCCTCTACGTGCCGCTTTACGTCTCCAACGTCTGCACCAACCGCTGTGTCTACTGCGGGTTTAATCGCGACAATAAGATAAACCGGGTGACACTTAGCGAGGAAGAGGTCTTCGCCGAAGCCGAGCTGCTCTATAAAGAGGGCTTTCGTCACCTGCTCCTCGTCTCGGGCGAAGCTCCGGGTGCCGTGCCGGCGGCTCAGATGACCGAGCTGGCGCGAAAGCTTCACAAGCTCTTTCCCTCGATCTCGGTGGAAATCTATCCCATGACCACCGACGAATACCGCGATCTGGTAGAGGCCGGGGTAGAGGGGCTGACGGTCTATCAGGAAACGTATAATCGCGAAGTCTACGAGCGCGTACACCCCGGTGGCAAGAAGGCCGATTATCTGTGGCGGCTGGCGACCCCCGAGCGCGGGGGCGAGGCGGGGCTGCGGCGCGTGGGGATCGGCTCGCTTTTGGGGCTGACCCCCTGGCGCGACGAGGCGGTGGCGCTGGCGCTCCATGCCGATTGGCTGCAGCGAAAGTTTTGGCGTACCAACGTGTCGATCTCCTTTCCGCGGCTGCGCGAAGCGGCGGGTGGGTTTGAGCCCGACCATCCCATCAACGATGCCGATCTTGTGCAGCTTGCGTGTGCGTTCAGGCTCTTTTTACCCGACGTGGGGCTGGTGCTCTCCACCCGCGAGAACGCCGCCTTTCGCGACGGCCTTGTGCCGCTCTGCATAACGATGATGAGCGCCGGGTCGCGCACTGAGCCGGGGGGCTATACCAAGCCCGGCGAGGCTGAAAAGCAGTTCAGCATAGCCGACGAGCGTTCCCCCGAAGAGGTGGCCCGGATGCTGGACGCGAAGGGGCTGGAGCCTGTTTGGAAGGATTGGGATCGCGCTTTTGCAGAGAGTTGAATACAACAAATTGGACATTTCAGGCGGGCAAAGATAATGCAGCTGAAGATAAACGGAGAACTCCGGTCGGTGGAAGGCGTCGCCACGGTGAGTGAACTACTCGCCGAGCTGGGGCTCGATCCCACACGGACCGTTGTCGAGAAAAACGGCGAGATAGTGGCGCGCGATACCTTCGCCGTCGCCCCCCTGGGCGAGGGCGACGTAGTGGAGTTGGTGCGCTTTGTGGGAGGCGGCTGATGGCCCTGCAAGACCCCCTGAACATGGAAAACCCGGATCAACGCACCCAGGGCGTAAAGTCGCTCTTCGGGGCGATAGCGCCTACCTACGACCTGTTGAACCGCCTCTTGAGCTTTGGTGTTGATGCGGGCTGGCGGCGCAAAACAGTGGCCCGGTTGCCCGAGGGCAAGCTCGACGTGCTCGATCTGGCCTGCGGCACCGGCGACGTGTCGCTGGAGGTCGTCAAGCAGCGCCCCCAGGCGACGGTGTGCGGAGCCGATCTCAGCCTCCCCATGCTCAAGGCCGGGGTGCCCAAGATCGTCAAGCGCAGGTGCGACGACGCTATCAGCTTGCAAGCGCTCTCCGCCGAAGACCTCCCCTATAAGGACGACTCCTTTGACGCCGTGACGATCGCCTTCGGCATC
>CAXMSR010000071.1:0-7069 GCA_964195725.1 uncultured Kiloniellaceae bacterium
GAGCCGAAGGTGGGCATTTTCTCGAAATATGGTTTCATTGCGTTTGTCCTTTTCTTGCTCTATTTGGGCGCTAGCGGTTCTGTGCGTAGGCTAACGGTTTTTGGCGTAGCCTAACGGTTCTTGGCGTAAGCTAACGGTTTTTGGCGTAGCCTAGGGCGATGCCCGCGATGATGGTTTTCTGGATGTTGGAGGTGCCTTCGACCACCTGATAGGACTTGGAGTCGCGGTAGTAGCGCTCGATCGGGTACTCGGTGGAGAAACCCCATGACCCGTAGATCTTCATCACTTCGTTGGTGGCGTGTACGGCGGCCTCGGCCGAGTAGAATTTGGCGATGCTCGTCTCGTACTGGTTGGGCTTGCCCTGATCTTTGAGGTAGGCCGCGCGGTAGACTAGCAGCTGTGCCGCGTGGTGTTCGACTATCAGTTCGGCGATCGTGGACTGCATCATCTGAAACTTGCCCAGGGGCTGGCCGAACTGGGTGCGGTCTTCGCAGTACTGAAGGGCCAGCTCGATTGCGCCGCCTGCGCAGCCGATGGCACCCGCCGCGCAGCCGATGCGGGTGTTGTTTAGCTGCCACATGCAGATTTTAAAACCGTCGCCCACTTCGCCTACGACTGCGTCTTTGGGGATGCGCGCGTCGTCGAACTGTACCTCGCCGGTGGGGGCGCAGTAGAGCCCCAGCTTCGTCTCGATCGGCTGGGTGGTGACGCCCTCGGTGTTCTTAAAATCGACGAGGAAGCAGGTCATGCCTTTGTACTTGGCTGCCCGGTCGGTGTAGGCGTAGACGAGGCCGTAGTCGCCGATGTGGGCGTTGGAGATCCACGTCTTCTGGCCGTTTAGTATCCAGCAGTCGCCGCCGTCTTTGGCGGTGGTTTTCATGCCCGCTACATCCGAGCCTGAGTTGGGCTCGGTGATGGCGAAAAAACCGACTTTTTCTCCGCTGACCCAGCCGGGGATGTAGTTCTCTTTCTGCTCTTCGGTGCCGAATTTCTGCAAGGTGAGCGCCGGGCCGATGTTCTGCATGTTAAAGGGCAGCCGCCACGAGGGGCTGACCATGGCGAACTGCTCTGCCAGAAGCACGGACTCGAAGATGCCCATGCCGTTGCCGCCGTATTTCTCGTCGATGCCGCAGCCGAAAAAGCCCAGCTCGCCCATCTTGCGCACGCGCTCAAGGGGGAAGGCGTGGGCTTTCTCCTCCGCCTCGATGTTGGGGCGTATCTCTGCTTCGGCAAAGCGTTTGGCTTGTTCCTGCACCATTTTTTGTTCGGGGGTGAGTTCGAAGATCATCTGTAGTTCCTCCTCGTTAACGTTAAACGTTGATTACCGGCAAATTTAAGAGTCAATTTCCAATAGTGCCTGGCCTTCTTCGACATCCTGGCCTTCTTTAACGGTTATTTTGGCGATGACACCGGTGGCGGGCGAGTAGACCTCGGCCTCCATCTTCATCGCTTCCATTATGATAAGGACGTCGTCGACGTTTACCGAGTCGCCTTCTTTGCACTCGATCTTCCAGATATTTCCGGCCATGGGGGCCAACAGTTTTTCCATTATGTCAATCCTTTCCAGTTCGGGTTCAGAGCAGCATTATTTGCAGAGAGTGACAAAAACTCCGGCAGCGATAAGCGTGCCGAGCACTCCTGCGATATTGGGGCCCATTGCGTACATGAGCAGATAGTTTCGCTTGTCGGCCTCGGCGCCGACCTTGTGGACGACGCGCGCCGCCATCGGCACGGCAGACACGCCTGCGGCACCAAGGAGCGGGTTGATCTTGTCCTTTGAAAAGAGGTTCATGCACTTGGCGATTATGATGCCGCTGGCCGTGCTTACGCTAAAGGCTGCGAGCCCCAGGAAAAAGACGAAGATGACCTTGGGTTGCAGAAAGTTCTCTGCGCTCATCGTCGCGCCCACGCTGATACCTAGAAAGATCGTTACGATGTTCATCAGCTCGTTTTGGCTGGCTGCCTTCAGGCGCTCTACCACCTTCGATTCCCGAAAGAGGTTGCCCAGCATGAACATCGCCATGAGCGGGGCCGACGCCGGAACGAGCAGGATAAGAATCAGTCCGGCGGCGATGGGGAAGATGATCTTCTCCAGCTGGTGTACCTTGCGCCCCGGCTTCATCCTTATCTTGCGTTCGTCTTCCGTGGTCATAAGCCGCATGATCGGGGGCTGTATAAGCGGAACCAGCGCCATGTAGGAATAGGCCGCCACGGCAACCGTGCCCAGAAGGTGCGGAGCCAGCTTGGCGGCGAGAAAGATGGTGGTTGGTCCGTCGGCTCCGCCGATGATCCCGATGGTGGCCGCTTCCTGTAGGTTAACACCCATCAGGCTGGCCCCTATGAAGGTAAGAAAGACCCCCACCTGCGCGCCCGCACCCAAGAAAATGAGCCTCGGCTGGCTTAGCATCGGGCCAAAGTCGGTCAGGGCACCAAGGCCCAGAAAGATCAGGGGCGGGATCACTTCGGATTTGATGCCGTACTCGTAAAAGCGCCACAAGAGGCCCAAGCCAGGCTCCATTAGTCCTGTATGGGGCAGGTTCGCCACCATCATCCCAAAAGCTATCGGCAGCAGCAGCAGCGGCTCGAATTTTTTTGCAATGGCCAGATAGAAGAAGAGGAAGGCCAGCATCCACATCACGCCCATCTGCCAGGTGACGCTGGCAAAGCCGCTGAACTCGGCCACCCCCTTTAATGACTGGAGTAGATCAGGACCCATCGTTGCTCTCCCTGGCTGTTAGCCGTCCCACTACAACAGCCGTACACCGTATAGTCAGATAGAGAATGCCCATTCCGATAAAGACGCTGGCGCATCCGCTGATAAAAACATTAACCGTCTCCGACATCGTTAACCTCTCGTTGCTGGCTTGCCTTAGGGTTTGCTTGCTCTTGCTGTTATAGAAAGCAACGTCCGTGCCAAGAACGGAGTAGGTGTTGGTGGTCTAATGATATAAGGCACTTGCGGGGTCGGATACGGAGCGCAGCGGGGAAGGGGGAGGAGGAGGTGTAGGGATACGCCTACAAAACGTGCTTCAGAAGGGGTTTCGGGCTGGAAAACACTGATTCCCGCAGGAATACAAGGGCAGTGTAGGGCTGGAGCTACATGTATGGATTTGACTACACTTTAGGGGTGCGAGGGCATCTGCCCCTGCTCAGGAGAGGTCGAAACCGTACTTGGATAGTTTTTCGTAGAGGGTGGTTCGGTGGATGTCCAAGAGCTTGCAGGCGCGGCTCTTGTTGTTGTTCGTAAGCGTCAGCACACGGCGTATCATCGCTTTTTCAGCCTCTTCCACTGCGTCTCGCAACGCCATTGGTTTGCTGTCGCCCTTGCCCTGCTCTTGGTGTTTAAGCAGAAAGGAGGGCAGATCGTCCAGGCGGATGAGGGGATGCTTTACGTTCCAGGCGATCCGCTCGACTACGTTGTTTAGCTCCCTTATGTTGCCGGGCCACGAGTAGGCTTGCAGCGCCGCCATCGCCTCGGGGCCGACCTCTTTGGGGCGGAGCTCGTCAAAGGCGAGGGTGTGGTCGAGAAAGTGGCGCACATACAGGGGGATATCCTCGGGGTGCTCGCGCAGGGGGGGGATCGCTATCAACATCTTGTTCAGGCGGTAGTAGAGATCGACCCTGAATTTGCCATCTGTACAGAGCTTTTGCAGATCGAGGTTGCTCGCCGCGATGAGGCGAAAATCGACGTAGCGGATCGAGGTGGCGCCGATGCGCTCAACCTCGCGCTCCTGTAGCACGCGCAAAAGCTTGGCCTGGATGTCGAGCGGCAGATCACCTATCTCGTCGAGAAAGATCGTGCCGCCGTGGGCTTGTTCGAACTTGCCTAATTTGCCTTCGCGGCGTCCGCCGGTAAACGAGCCCGGCTCGTAGCCGAAGAGTTCGGATTCGGCCAGCTCTCTGGGAATAGAGGCGCAGTTTAGCCGGACGAAGGGGCCTGCGCCACGGGGGCTGGCGTTGTGGATGGCGTGGGCGAAGAGCTCTTTACCCGTGCCGGTTTCGCCGTTGATCGCCACATCAGTTTCGGAGGTGGCGATGTTCTCGGCCATCGCCACCGCTTCACGAATGGGAGCGCCTTCGCCGAGGATGTTGTCGAAGGTGTAGCGGTTCCGGTAGGGGACGGCTTTGAGCTTCTTGCGGTAGTTGGCCACCCGGTCTTCCAGCACCTGGAGGCGGCGCGTGAGCTTATCCACTTCTTTGATGTCGCGAAACATGATGCTGCCCATCGCCCCGATTACGCGGCCGTCTTTGCGGATGGGTACGCGCGACGACACCTTGATCTTTCCGCTGATCTCCTGGATGTGCCCGATCTCGGCTTCACCCGTCTTGCAGACGATATGCAGCCGCGAGGAGGGGATCAGCTCCGTTACGTGGCGTCCCTTTGCCTCGCCCCGGCCAAGGCCCAGGAAGCGTTCGTTCTCGCGGTTCATGTAGACGACCCGGCCCTGCTCGTCCACGATGATCAGCCCTTCGATCCGGTTGTCCAGCAGCATCCCCAGCGCAGTGATGCTCTGCTCTGTCAGGCCATACGTGCCAAACGCGCTCTCCACTACCTCTTCAAGTTCCCGGTAATAGTCCATGTACCCTTTACCGCTCTTTCAGCTGAAAGGCTTAACCGTGGCCTGACGACGAATAAACGTCCAGCGCCCTTATCCAGACGCCGACGCAAGGCTGGGGCGGGCTGTCGCCATCTCCCGATAAGGCGATTAAATCACACAAAATGCCGCAATGACACCACAAACAACACGGGCGGGGCAAAGGGGACGGTGGTGCGGGGTGTGTGGTTCGCTGCCCGTGGTGTCAGGCGCTCGCAATCTGCCCCGGGCGCAAAAGAGGGGTGCCCGTTAACCGGGCACCCCTCAATTTATCCCTGTGTGAAGGCGTCTATCTGGCGTCCTCGGGACGAAGGAAGGGGCGCCTGTCTTCGGATTTAGCCATCCAGTCCGCAAAGTATTTCCTGCGCTTGTCTTCGATGCTCTCGGCGTTGTCTTTTGCCCACTGGTAGGCGCTTGGGTTGTTCTCGGTGTAGACGCAAGAGCTGAACCATTTGCTGGCATTTTCGCTGTCGTGATCGGCAGCGGTAACCGGTTGTAGTGAAAAGCGCGCCTTCCAAAACCCCATCCTGGGGGTGATGAGCAGGTAATAGGTTTTGCCCGCCAGGAGGTTGGCCTTTGCAAAATCGGCGCTCTCACCCACCACCATGAAGATGCGCTCGCCGGGGGGGCTCATGTAAGCCACCTTCTTCTGGGCCGAGACGACGCCGAGGAATTTGGTCTCTTCGGTTGTGGTGTCGAAGACCGTTGACTGGATCGCAAAGCCCATACCCGAGGGGCGCATGAGGACAACCAGAGCGTGCCCGGCGTCGGGGGCGTAGGTAGCCTCGGCGTCGGGTACCACCCTCATGTGCGACGAGGAGCCCGCACAGCCCACCAGAAAAGTAAGTATCGCTAAAAGCAAAAATTTCGACAGTATCTTCATTGGCGTCTCCTTCGAGTTTGTCGGCGACAGTGGCCCCGTTCGATTGCCCTACCTCCTCCCCCTGCCCCCTGCCCCCTGCCCCCTACCAGTGATATCCCACCAAAAAGCCCAGCTGCACCCCCCCGGCGTCTACGTCTCTATTGAAGAGGGTGACCTCAACCGTTGAAACGCGCGCATCAAAGCCCAGGTGAAAGTGGTTTGTCAGGGGCAGGTAGAAGCCTGCGCCGATCCAGACGCCCACGCCCGAGTCGTCGTCGTCTTGGGTGGCTGCAAAAAAATAATCGATCTCGTATTCAGCCGAGGCGAAGGCCAGCCCGCCGCCGACATAGGGGGTAAAACCCGAGCCTGTATTGAAGATTTTGCGCACACCCACGTCGAGCTCGACCACCGACCCCGCGACGTCGGCAAAACCTGCGGTGCCGGTGCGCGAGCCGTCCACATACTCGTCCTCTTCAACTCCGACGGAGACCAGCAAGTCCACCGCGATCGACACCGGCCAGTTGTCCGGGGTTATGTCGGAGATCGCCCCGAACTGCAATTGGGTCTCTACCGGCTCCCACTCGTCTTTGTCCAGCGCCCTAAAGCCCAGATAGCCGCTGACGTTGCCCGTTACGCAAAGTGCAGATTGTGCGAAAATGAAGAGTGAAAAAACAGTTATAAGCAGTATAGTCAGGCGTTTCATGATGTTTCCCCGCTATTAAAGTGTGGGATGTCTGGCAGTTGTAAGTCTGTCGCATCTTGGGCCATCTTCAAGGCAAATAATTGGAGGCAAGCCAACCGCCGCTTTTGGCGATATATTACCACCATACCGGCTCGGGAGGTACGGACGGAGGCGCGCTCTTTAGCAAGGCTAAAAAAGTTTAACTTCCAATAAAAATTACTTGACGCGCAAGCCCCCCCGGCCTAGCATTCGCCACTGCTGCAAAGACTTTTTATGCATTTCAACTTATAGGGAGGAAGTACTCATGAAGATATCCGTATTGGGCGGCGCCGGTGGTATCGGCCAGCCGTTGAGCCTGCTCTTGAAAAACAGCCTTCCCGCCGGTTCCGAACTGGCGCTCTACGACGTCAACCCGATGGTAGTGGGCGTCGCCGTCGATCTTAGCCACATCCCCACCGACGTAAAGGTGACGGGCTTCGCCGGCGATGATCTCGACGCCTGCCTGGCAGGGAGCGACATAGTCGTCATCCCCGCAGGCGTGCCTCGCAAACCCGGTATGACCCGCGACGATCTTTTCAACATCAACGCCGGCATCATCCGCACGTTGATCGAGGGCTGCGCCAAAAACTGCCCCAATGCCTGCATCGCCGTCATCACCAACCCGGTAAACTCCACCGTGGCCATCGCCGCCGAGACCCTGAAAAAGGCTGGCACCTACAACCCCGCCAAGCTCTTCGGCGTAACCACGCTCGATGTTATCCGCTCCAAAGTCTTCGTCTCTGAACTAAAGGGGCTCGACCCCGTCGCCACCGAAGTAACGGTGATCGGCGGCCACAGCGGCAACACCATCCTGCCGCTCCTGTCCCAGCTCGACGTAGAGTTCACCCAGGCCGAGCTTGAGAGCCTCACCCCCCGCATCCAGAATGCGGG
>CAXMSR010000072.1:0-7063 GCA_964195725.1 uncultured Kiloniellaceae bacterium
ACGCCGCTTCCCGAAGGCGCTCGCCCTCTTGCAAGAGCGCAGCCAGCGCCAGAGTGACCTCCAGATCATCGGGGTGGGACGCGAGCCAGTCGTATAAAAGTTTAGTGGCCTCGTCGCTGCGGCCCAGCTGCTGCAACGCGAGGCTCTTTCTTACCAGCGCCTCGACGTAGAAGGGGGACTTGGGCGCGACCTCGTCAAAGGCGGTCAGAGCCGCCTCAAGTTTGTCGCCCGAGAGGTAGAAGAGCCCCAGCAGCAACCATGCGCGATCATCGCGGCGGGCCTCCGGTATGGACTCCAGGGTTTTGATGGCTATCTGCGACCTGCCGATCTGCTGATTCAAGAGGGAGAGGCGTATTTTATGCGCCTCTGTCCCGTTTGCCCAGCGAAGTGCAGCGTCCAGAAGCTCTACCGCCTCCTCGACCTTTTTTTCCTCGATGAGGAGTTCGATGAGCGACAGCCTCGCGGCGAAGGCGTGGGGGTTCATCTCGATCAGCTGACGGTAAAGGGCTACCGCCCCCTCGTTGTCCCCCCTGCGGTTCAAGAGGTTGCCCAGGGCTTCCAGTCCGTTAACATAGCCTGGAAGCAGCTCCACCGCGCGCCGAAAAGCCCCTTCGGCTTCCTCTTCGCGCTCCAGTCGTTCCAGCGCAGCCCCCCTCATGAAGTGGGCCTCGGGGTCTTTCGGGTGCTGCTCTACCCAGAGGGCCACGACCTCAAGCGCCTGCGCGTAGTCGCCCACCCCCTGCAAGAGGCGCGCAGCCATGTTGCTGATCTTTGGGTTCTCCCCGTTTATTGCAGCCATAGCGGCGGCGTTGGCGGCATCGACGTTTCTTCCGTTTATCATGAAGCCCTTGGCCTTGTGAACCAACAGCTTGGGGTGGCCGGGGCGAAGCTCAAGCCCCCTCTCGATAACCTCAAGCGCCTGGTCGACCTCGCCGACGAGCATCAGCAGCTTAACCAGCTTTAAGCGCGGCGTAACGGCTTCGGGGTCTTGCTTTACCGCCTCGCGAAAATGCATCGCGGCGCGATCGAAATCACCCGACTGTTGAGCGATGTAGCCCTTCATGACATGGCCGGTGGGAATCCTCGCCTCGGTCGCGGCCAACGACAGCGTTGGGAAAAACCCTGCGACAAACACGCACAGCACCATACAAGCAATTGCTCTCATTTATTGCCACCGCCCTTTTGGCCCAGTTCGCGGGCCTTTTTGCGAAGTTCGTCCAGTTGCAGCAGGGCTTCCAGCGGGGTCAGCTCTTCCACCCCCACCCGCGCCAGCTCGTCGATGAGCGCTTTTCTTTTGACTTCGTCGCCACCCAGAAAGAGATCGAGCTGGCGTCCCTTCGCCCCCTCCGCTTCCAGCGGCGGAGGAGCAAACTTCGGCAGCCCGGTCTCGTCGAGCTCCGCCGTCTCCAGATTCTCCAGCACCTTCTTTGCCCGACTGATAACCACCGGCGGCAGCCCCGCCAGTTCGGCGACCTCGATGCCATAGGAGCGGCTAACACCGCCCTCTACCAGTCTACGCAGGAAGACTATCTTGCCCTGCCACTTTTTCACCGCCACGTTCATGTTCTCGACCGCCTCAAGGGTACGCGACAGATCGGTCAGTTCGTGGTAATGGGTGGCAAAGAGGGTGCGCGCGCCGATCTCGTAGATGTGCTCGGCCACCGCCCAGGCGATCGAGAGCCCGTCGAAGGTGGAGGTGCCGCGCCCGATCTCGTCGAGGATAACCAGGCTGCGGTCGGTGGCGTTTAAGAGGATCGTCGCCGTCTCGGTCATCTCCACCATGAAGGTGGAGCGGCCCCGCGCCAGATCGTCCGAGGCCCCCACGCGGGTGAAGATGCGATCGACCACCCCGACTCGCGCCGCTTCGGCGGGCACAAACGAGCCCATCTGTGCCAAGAGCGCCACAAGCGCAGTTTGACGCAGGATGGTGGATTTGCCGCTCATGTTGGGGCCGGTGATGACTATCAGCCGCTTTGTGTCGCGGTCGAAGTTCACGTCGTTGGGCACAAAACGCTCTTCTTCGATCATCGCCTCCACCACCGGGTGGCGCGCGCCGCTAAGCGTCAGCTCGTAGCCGTCGTGAACGTGGGGGCGCACGTAGCGGCGCTCCACCGCCAGATCGGCCAGAGAACCTACGACGTCGAGGATGGCGATGGCGGCAGAGGTGCGCCTTAGCGACTCCAGGTGCAGCGCCATCTCTTCGCGAAGCTCGCAAAAGCGCTGGTACTCCAGTGCGTTGGCGCGCTCTTGCGCACCCAACACCTTGCCCTCCATCTCTTTTAGCTCCGGGGTCACGTAGCGTTCGGCGTTGGTCAGCGTCTGGCGGCGCTCGTAATTTTCGGGGATGTTATCCCCACCCAGCCGCGCCTTGGTGATCTCGATGTAGTAGCCAAAGACCCTGTTAAAACCGATCTTTAAGGTGCTGATGCCCGTACGCTCGCGCTCGGCCTGCTGCAACTCGGCTATCCAGCCGCGCCCGCCCTTCTGGATGGCGCGGAGCTCGTCGATCTCGCCGTCGAACCCCTCGCGGATAATGCCGCCGTCGGCCACCGCTGTCGGGGGATCATCCACCAGCGCACGGTCTAGAAGGTCGCGCACGGCGTCCAGGGTGTCCACGCTGCCCAGCGTCTGGCGAATGAGCGCAGAGGAGGAGTCGCCCAGAAGGGCGAGGAGTTCGGGCAGCGCACCCAGCGAGCGGCCAAGTGCTCGAAGATCGCGTCCGTTGGCCGAGCGCATCGCCACCTTGCCCGACAGGCGCTCCAGATCACCCACTTCGCGAAGGGTGTCGCGCATCCTCTTTCTGGTATCGCCGCGCGCCACGAGTTCGGCCACCGCACCCTGCCGCCCGTCGATCTCCACGGTGTCGAGCAGCGGATAGGCGAGCCAGCGACGCATTAATCTGCCGCCCATAGCTGTTTTGGTACGATCAAGCAGCCAGAGCAGGGTGCCCTGGCGGCGCCCTCCAGCAAGCGTTTGAAAGAGCTCCAGATTGCGCTGGGTGGCTTCGCCGATGAACATCGCCTCGCCCACATGGCGGGCCAGCATGTGTACGTTGGGCAGCGCCGCCTTGTGGTTTCGCTCGACATAATCGAGCACGACCGCCGCCGCGACCAGCCCCGGCCCCAGCCCTTCAAGCTCAAACCCCTCAAGGCCGGGGACTTCAAAATGTTCGGAGAGGAGCTTTTTCGCCGCTGCCAGCTCGGGGATCTCTTCCACCAGCGCGCCTCTCACTCCAGGGCCGATCCAGGCGGGGACTTCGTCAACCGCGTCGCCGCCAAAGAGCACCTCGTGGGGGCCAACACGGCCAAGCTCCTCGGAGAGGCGCTCGCCGTCGCCCACGTCGGCGGCCCTAAATTCGCCGGTGGTCACGTCGAGATAGGCCATGCCCCAGCCGCCAGCGACTTTCCCATCGCGCCCGGTCGCCACCGCAGCCGCCAGGTAGCGGGGCAGCCGGGCGTCGATCATCTCGGTGTCGGTCACAAGCCCCGGCGTCACCACCTGCACCACGTCGCGCTTTAAAAGTTTGGTAGCTGCCTTCGGGTCTTCCACCTGTTCGCAGATCGCCACCTTGTGGCCGCGCTCTACCAGCTTGGCGATGTAGTTGGCGGCGCTGTGGTGGGGCACGCCGCACATAGGCACGGCGGTCTCTTTGCCCTTCTCTCTGCTTGTCAGGGTGATCTCAAGTAGTGATGAGGCGAGGACGGCGTCTTCGAGGAACATCTCGTAAAAATCGCCCATGCGGAAAAAAAGGATGCAGTCGGGGTGGCGATCCTTTATCTCCAGATACTGGCGCATCATGGGCGTCAGCTTTTTTGGGCGAGGCAGTTTGACTGCGGCGGTGGGCGAGCTCATCCGTGGCGCTTGGCTTTCTGGTCTTAAAGGGTGGGCTCTTCCTCAAGGGGCGTCAACGCAGGCTTTTCGGGCACAGGTTTTTCTGGCGCAGGCGTGATGAGGGCAGACTTAACCGGCTCGGGCCTTTCGCTCTTAATGATCGCTGACGCGGCAGCGCCGGGCACCGGTTTGTCCGCCTTGCCGCTCTCCGGCGTTGCCGCCAGCGTGTCCGCTTCGAGAAGTTCGGCCTTGAGGGCGCCAATCTCTTTTTCCAGCGCCTTGATTTTGCGATCCCTGAACTTTAGCTCGGCCTTTCGGGCTATCCGCTCGTAGAGGCCGTGAAAGCCGATGAGCAGCGTCCCCATAAGGAAGGCGGCGAGGAACATGAAGAAGACGGGAAACCGGGGGGTGGCGTAGCTAAAGTCCTCTACGTAGAGGTCGAAGTTGAAACCTATCGTCTGGCTAAGCGGCTCCATGTTCTGATAGAGAAAAAGCAGCAGCGCCACCGCCACCACCGTGAAGACAATTTTCTTGATAAAAGAGAACATCTGGTTTCTCCCAAGCCTCGCCCGAAGGCATTGTAGGCATTTTAAGCTTCAATCGAGACGCCGGTGCGACAGCTGCGCACGTTACCGGCCTACCGCACTACTTAGTATCGCTACTTAGTATCACTACTTTAGTATAGCAGCGATCTCGCGAGTCAGGTCGGCGTAGACCTCTTGCATGTGCTGCGGCTGCACTCGCACGTCGGCCAGCACCGGCATGAAGTTCACGTCGCCCTCCCAGCGGGGGACAAGATGCAAGTGCAAATGTTGGGCTATTCCGGCCCCGGCTGCGGAGCCGAGGTTTAACCCCATGTTGAAGCCGTCGGGGCCATAGAGCGCGGTGAGCGCGCTCTTGGCCGCGCGCGCCAGCACCAACATTTCGCTCCACGTCCCGGCATCCAGTTCTTCGAGCTCGGCGATGTGCTCGTTTGGCACCACCATCAGGTGCCCGGTGGAGTAGGGAAAGCGGTTCATTATGAGAAAACACCGCTCGCCTTGCGCGACCACCAACTGCTTGGGGTCTTTCGCGCCCTCGCGCGCCAGGCAAAAGACACACCCCGGCTCGCGCTCGCCTTGCGGTGTGCCGACGTAGTCGCCCCGCCAGGGAGCCCAAAGATTTTTTCGCTCGCTCATAGCTTCACCAATTCAGGGGTCAGGCGCGCTTTGTTCAACTTCCCTGGCTTCACCAGCTTCACCAGCGCCACGGTGCCTGCGCCACCATGCCTCGGCTCAAAGGGCGAGCCGGGGTTTAAGATGAGGGTGTGGCCGCTCCACTTTATGAGCGGCCTGTGGGTGTGGCCGAAGATGAGCAGATCGAGCTCGACGTTGAACTCGCTCTCAAGCTCGTCGCGCAAAAGCTCTTCTGCGCCGCCCACGACACCGACGCCATGCGTCACGCCGATGCTCACCCCCTCAAGGGTTATAACGCGCCTTGGCGGCAACCGGCAACCGGCGCGGCCAACATCGCAGTTGCCCGCCACCCCATAGTAGGGGCGGGGCTCTATATACTCCAGAAAATCTTCCACCAGCTGGCCGTCGTGATCCCCCGCGTGGATGATGACGTCGGCCCCGCCCAGCTGCCGGGCCAGCAATCGCTCCAGCCGTGTCAGCTGTTCCGGGCGGCCAAGGTGGGTGTCGGAAATAACCCCTAAGAGCATCGCTCAGAAGACCTTTTTCGAGTCGATAAGGAGCGTCACCGGGCCTTCGTTGACGAGCTCTAGCTGCATCTCGGCCCGAAACCGCCCGGTGGCCACCGTAAACCCCCGGCGGGCAAACCCCTCCACCGCGGCTTTGTAGAGCTTGTCGGCCAGCTCGGGCGGGGCGGCGCGCACAAACGAGGGGCGGCGCCCCTTGCGGCAATCGCCCACGAGCGTGAACTGGCTTATCACTAAAAGCTCGCCGTCCACCTCGTCAAGGGAGAGATTCATCTTGCCGTCGGCGTCTTCAAAGACCCTGAGTCCGGCGACCTTGTTGCACAGATACTCCACGTCGGCTGCGGCGTCGCCCACTTCTACTCCCAGCAGGACGGCAAACCCCTTGGCAATGTTACCCACGCACTGGCCGTCCACCGTCACCGAGGCGCGGCTGACGCGCTGGACGACTGCCCTCATTTACCGGCCTCGACCACCATTGGGGGCGCTTTGGAGGCTATCGCCGCGAGCCTATCGCTCCACCCTGCGATCCACTCGCCGTAAGCGCCTCTGTCGGCCTTGGCCACCGGCGGGCCGGGCTTAAACTTTTCGCGTAGCGGGTTGATCCACTTGCCGTTTTTTTTCACGCGGTAGTCCAGATGCGGCCCGGTGGCTATGCCGGTGGAGCCGACGTAGCCGATCACTTGCCCCTGCTCTACCTTTTTACCGCTGCGCACACCCTTGGCGTAGCGGCTAAGGTGCAGGTAGTACGTTTCGTAGCTGCGTGCGTGGCGGATGACCACCATCTTGCCGTTGGGGCCCTTGCGGGCGGCGAACTTGACGGTGCCGTCGGCCACGGCCCACACGGGGGTGCCGGTGGGGGCGGCGTAGTCGATGGCCGGATGGGACCTTACCTTTTTGGTGACCGGGTGCAGCCTTCGACGGTTGAAACCCGAAGAGATGCGGCTAAAATGAAGCGGCGCACGCAGAAAGCTCTTTCGCACGCTGTTGCCGTTCTGGTCGTAGTAGCCCTTGGATTTCTCCGACTCCCAGTAGAACGCTTTGTGGTGCTCGTCGCTGTCGTGGTACGAGGCCGCCAGGATGCGCCCGTTGCCGATGAACTCGCCACCGGCATAGAGCCTCTGATAGACCGCCCGGAATTCGTCGCCCGGCTGGGATTCATGGGCAAAATCTATGTCCCACCCGAATAGATCGATAAAGCCCATTATCAGATCGGCGTCGGCCCCGGCTTGTTTGAACGAGTCCCAGAGCGATATGTTCACTATCCCGGCCACGGTGGATTCGCGCCGCTCTATCTCGATCTCCAGCTGACTTGAGTCCCACCCGTCGCCGACCTTGACGGCGCGATAGATCTCGACGGGGCTGCGCCGATAATCGAAGCGCAGGAGATTGCCCTCGCGGTCGGACCAGATCGAATAGCGGTCGCCGGGCCGCGCCCTTCGGGGGTCGAAAGTCGATTTGAACGAGCGGCTAAAGCCCAGGCTCTCTTTGGCGGGCACACCCGCAGCGCGAAGCACCTGATCCAGATTTTGCCCG
>CAXMSR010000073.1:0-7042 GCA_964195725.1 uncultured Kiloniellaceae bacterium
TCGTGGTGGTATTTCGCCGGGAGAGGGCTCTGGTGTCGGGCTCGGGCTCGGTGCAGCTGTTCTTTTGGCAACAGTCGTCGGGCTCGGCGCTCTTTTCAAAGCCGCTCTGCGCGCAAGTGCCGTCTAGCGAAAACTTGCTGGCGAAAGGGCTGTTGTCGCAGACCATGCACGCAGCGTAGGCGCTCGTCATTAATAGACAGAGCGCCAGAAAGAGCGTGGTAAGTTTTTTGTGTGCCGAGTTGCTCATTTAATCCTCAGTGAAGAAATCGGCGTAATAATAGAGAACTTCCCCTGGTGTTGTCAATGTACTAAATTTCACAGATGGATGTTGGCTGTGTGCATCGTTAAAGCCTGGGCAGCTCATCAGGTACAAAATCCCCCCCTTCGGCCAGTTGAAGCACTGTGCTGTGGCGCTCTCGCAACGCCGACTCTGTTTATGCAATACCCAGAAAAAATAAAAAAGGCCCCAAGGGTTTTACCCTTGGGGCCTTTTAACGCGGTGCAGTACGAGGAAATTACGCCTCGTCCTCCGGTACCGGAGCGTCGACGGGGCAAACTTCGGCGCAGGTGCCGCAGTCTACGCACTCATCAGCGTCGATCAGCATCTTGTCGTCGCCTTCGGTGATGCACTCAACGGGGCATTCGTCCACGCAGTCGCCGCATTTGGTGCACTCATCTTTGATTATGTAGGTCATCGGTGTTCTCCTCATTTACAGTTAGTTGAGCTTTCGCTCCAGGGTCTATTCAGGTCTATTTCAAAAAAGGCTTGTGACACATATAGCACTTGACGTGGTCTCGTTTCAAGGTCGCTTCGCGGCTTATATGGTCGGGGCGCATTTGGGGGCCATCTGCTCCGGGCATATGGCACTCGGGGCAGGGGGCGAATACTTTGGGGGTGGCGTGGGTTGCGTCATCGGGTGTTCGCACCGTCTTTACCGGCGGAGCCTTGAGCAGCACCGTCAAGACGAGGGCGCAGACTGCCAGAAAGGCCACGTTGTACCATTTTGTCATCTTGGTTGTCTCTCTATCGGTCGGTTGAATTAAAGCTCATTAATATGTCCGTTTGCTACTCTACATGGAATTGGCGCCACTGCTTGTTGATCGTCTCCATCCGCGCCAGCACACGCGCGTTGAGTGTGCCGTTGGGGTAGCCGCCGTAGCCGTCTTCCTCGCCCGGGTCCATGCCAGTGAGCAGCTTTAGCCCCTCGTCCACACTCGAGATCGGGTAGATGTGGAACTGCCCCTCGCGCACGGCATCGACGACCTCGTCGGAGAGCATCAGGTTCGGGACGTTCGACAGGGGTATCATAACACCCTGGGTGCCGGTAAGGCCAAGCACCTTGCACGTCTTGTAGAACCCCTCGATCTTGAGGTTTACGCCGCCTATCGCCTGAATATGGCCCATCTGGTTCACCGAGCCCGTCACCGCGATCTCCTGGCGTACCGGCACCCCGGTAAGCGCCGAGATCAGTGAATACAGCTCGGCCGAAGAGGCGCTGTCGCCCTCGACGCCGCCATAGGACTGCTCGAAACACAGCGTCGCACCGAAGGTCATCGGCACCCGCTGGGCGTAACGCGCCCCAAAAAACCCCTGGAGAATCATAACACCTTTATTGTGGATGCGCCCACCAAGATCGGACTCGCGTTCGATATTGATCAACCCCTCACGCCCCATGAAGACGCGCGCCGTCACCCGCGAGGGTTTTCCAAAGGCGTAGTCGCCCATGTCGTAGACCGAGAGCCCGTTTACCTGCCCCTCCACCGCGCCCTTGACGTCGATGAGGATGGTGCCCTCGCCGATCATCTCGCCTATGACGCTCTCCATGTAATCGTTGCGATAGATCTTGTTCTCGACCGCCTGGATGATGTGGCGGGGCTCTACCAGCGCGACGTTGTCCTTGGTCGCCCAGTGGTTGGCCTCGCGTACCAGATCGGTGGTCTCAAGAAAATGGGTCGAGAGCTTTTTTTGCGACTCGGCCACGCGCATGCCGTGCTCCACCACCTTGGCCAGCGCCGCTCGACTTAAGGGGAGCAGCCCCTCGTGGGCGCACTGATTGGCCACCAGATAGGCGTAGCCCATCCGCCCCTCGTCGTCGTAGTTCATGTCGTGGGCGAACTCGCCCTTCACCTTGAAGAGCTTGTGAAAGTCTTCGTCGTTCATCTCCAGAAGGTAGTAGAGCCAGGGTGTGCCCAGGAGCACCACTTTCAGCTTCGTGGGCACCGCCTCGGGCTTTAGCGATACAGTGGAGAGAAGGCGCATCTGCTCGCCGATCTCCTCCATCTGTATCTGCTGATCTTTAAGCACCCGCTTTAGCGCCTCGTAGGCGAAGGGGTTTAAAAGCAGCTCGCGGGCGTTTAGCACAAGGTAGCCGCCGTTGGCGCGATGAAACGCCCCGGCCTTTAGCATCGTGTAGTCGGTCACAAACGCGCCGTACTGCTGTACGCAGTGATCGATGCGCCCCATCAGGTTGTGGTAGGTGGGGTTGGACTCGAAGATAACCGGGGCGCACTTAAGCTCGGCGTTATTGACGAGCAGGTTCACCTGATACCGCTTTGTCAAATCTTCGGGCCCCTCCACCGTTCCCATCAGGAAGGGGAGGTTGGGGGTCTCTTGCGGCTCGGCCCTGAGCGTGTCGATCGACTGGAGGATGTCGTTTTTAAGCGCGTTGAGGTATTCGACCACGCGGGCGATGCTGGCGTATTTTTCCTCCAGCGCGTCTATCTCGTTGCCGACGGCGGTGAGCCCTATGCGGTTGTCCAGAGCGGTTATCGTCTCGTGGTTCTCCCGGTCGAGCTCTTTTAGTTCGCGTATCGTCTTGTGCAGCTGAACCTGTAGCACCTCGCGCGCTTTATGGAGCTTGGTGTTTTCTTCCGCCGACATATCCTTAAGCTCTTCGGGGGGCACCGGCTCGCCTTCGCGGGTGTAGATGAGGGCGAGCCCCTCGGCGCTGCGGTTGACCTGGAAGTTGTGTTCGTTGGCCAGCGTCTCCAGGGATTTCAGCACCTCGTTTTTTCTGCTCTGGTAAGACTCGAAGAGCTTTGAGCGCTCGTGGGCGTAGGCCTCGGTGGCGAAGACTGTTGGTATCTCCAGAAGAAGTGCTGCGATGAAGACCTTGACGTCCTGGCGAAAGACCTCGCCCATGCCGCTGGGCAGCTCTATCGCCACGGGGCGCTCGGCGTCGTCGAAGTTGTAGACGTATACCAGGTCGGGGGGCACCGGACGTTTTTTGGCGATCTCGCCTACTACCAGCGACGCGGTGGTCTGTTTGCCCGCGCCCGGCTGGCCCAGCACGAAGAGGTTGAACCCGTGACTTTCGATCTCCAGACCGAAGTTCATCGCATCCAGGGCGCGCTTTTGCCCCAGCGGCTTTTGCAGCGGTGGCAGATCCAGTGTAGTCTCAAACTCGAAAAGAGCGGGGTCAACTCGTTTTCGCAAGTCTTTTGGGTCAAGTTCTTTAGTCATCTCTGCTCCAGGGCGACCGCCTCGCAGCTGCGGGGCGTCGCATCGCAATAGTCTATTCATACAACAGCTTTGACCGTTTGCCATCGGCCATTGCTATATTGTAACGCGAACCTCTGTATTTTCAAACCGATGAAAGCCGCCGTCCACGTTGTCGGTAATGACCCGGAGGGGTTTTTCTGCTACTATTTTTCACCGGCACCCCGCCACCACGAAGGAGCGTAGACGATGTTTGGACGAAAGCCCCGCGTTTCGAAGGCCAAAGAGTCGGTCGAGTCCCCCGGCGTTGAAGCGCGAGGAAACCTGCCCGGGGGCGAAGAGCCGACGATCGATCCGGTGATCTTCCACATCCTCGACCGGCTGGAGAAGGTGGGGGCGCAGCTGCTTGTGCGGCTGGGTGCCAAAGAGATGTACACGACGACGGTGGTGGGGCTGGGCCACGACGCGTTTTTCATCGACACCCTCACCCCCCCCGCAGGCGACGCCCGTATGCAGAAGGGGGCGGCGGTCGAGGTCGAGTCGCTCCTGGGTGGCGTCTCCTACGATTTTAGCAGCCGGGTGATAAGCAAGGTGCGTTTTCTCGACGAGCTGCCGGCCTTTAAACTCAGCTACCCCACCGGAATTGACGAGGGCCGCCGCCGCCGGTCTCCGCGCATCCTCGCCAAGTCCACCGCCAATATCTCGTTTAGCCGACCCTTTAAATGCAACGCCACCGTGCACGACATCAGCGTCGGCGGTCTGGCTTTTGAGTATGACGCCGAGTTTGGCAGGCTCGCCAACGGCACGCTGCTGGGTGGAGTGCTGTTAGAGATCGAGGGACAACCGGCGATCGAAGTCCACCCCGAAGTGGTGGGCAATCTGGTGGTGGAGCTCGGCGGCCTGTCGCTGCCCAGCCGCTATCGCACCAGCGTCAGCTTCACCCGCATCGGAAAATCGGAGCGAAAGAAGATTGAATCCTACATAGATGCGCTACGCAACCGCTAGCCAAGACATCCGACAGGGGCTGTAGATGACCGAGGGCGACGCAGACGCCAAGCGCTCTATCCCTATAAAGTTAAGTGGGCTCAGGCTAAGCCCGGAGGAGCCTGTAGAGCTGCTCTTCGGACAGATACTTGGCCGCACCGGCCTTCCCGCCGACCGGGTGCGCTCGTGGCGCATCCTGCGCCGCTCGCTCGACGCGCGTGGCCGTGGCGCGCCCTTTTTCGAGCATACCGTTGGGGTGGTCGTGACGCCGGGGGGCCTGCCTGGTATGGGGGCTGGTACGGGGGCTGGAATAGGGACTGGTACGGGGACTGGCGCGCAGGTCGGTGCAGGCGGCTGGGGCCGCTGGAAGGACAAGCGCCGGACGGTGGTGCCGGTATCGACCCGGTTGAGCACTCCTCCCGTGGTGGTGGGGGCCGGGCCTGCGGGGCTCTTTGCCGCGCTACGTCTTGTCGCCTATGGTTTAAAACCGGTGATCCTGGAGCGGGGCGAGCCGATCGAGCAGCGCGTGCGCGACGTGGCCGCCTACTGGCGCACCGGTATAGCAAAGCCCGACTCCAACGTGCAGTTTGGCGAGGGCGGCGCAGGGGCGTTCTCCGACGGGAAGCTGACGAGCCGCTCAAAGGATTTTCGCCGCGAATGGGTGCTGGAGCAGTTTGTCGCGGCAGGGGCTCCGGCAGATATCCTCTTCGACGCCAAGCCGCACCTTGGCACCGACCGCTTGAAGGCGATAGTCAAAAACATCCGCCAGACCCTCTTGGCGTCGGGGGCGCGCATAGAGTTCGGGCAGCGGGTGGAGCGGCTCCACTTTGACGAGGAAAAGCTGGTCGGGGTGATTACCCCCTCGGGGATAGTCTCTTGCGAGGCCGTATTTCTGGGGGTCGGGCACTCTGCCAGGGCGCTGGTGAAGACCCTTGCCTCCCAGGGGGTGGTCGTTAGCGCCAAGGGGTTTGCCATCGGCGTGCGCGTCGAGCTGGAGCAGGAAGCGTTGGACCTTTGCCAGTACGGGCGGTTCGCCTCCTCACCGGGGTTGGGGGCTGCCGAGTTCGTTTTGAAGGCTTCAAGTATCGACGCGAAGGGTGCAAGAGGAGTATATTCGTTTTGCATGTGTCCCGGCGGCACCGTCATCCCCGCCGGAGTCGAGCCCGGAGGGCTGGTGATAAACGGCATGAGCGGCCACGCCCGCTCGGGGCGTTTTGCCAACTCGGCGCTGGTGGCCGAGGTGAGGCCGGAGGATTTCGGGTATGATCCCTTCGCGGGGTACGCCCTTCAGCGCGCCATAGAAGAGAGGGCGTATGCGCTCGCCGGTGCGCGCGGGGTGCCTGCGCAGACGCTGGCCTCGTTTATCGAAGGCGACGCCGCACGGTCCGGCGGTTCGCCCGGTTTGTCCAGTTCGTCCAGTTCGCTCAGTTCGCTTGACCTGGCTGATTCCACCTGCCCGTGGCCTCTGGTGGAGGCGCGGCTCGAAGAGTGTCTGCCGGAATATGTGACGCACGCGCTTCGCTCGACGCTGCCGGGGCTTATAAGAAAGCTGGAGCCGCTAAAGCGCGCCCGGCTGCTGGCCGCCGAGACGCGCACTTCGTCGCCGGTGCGCATTGAACGAGACACTGAATTTGAGTCTACCGGGGTAAGCGGGCTCTTCCCCATCGGGGAGGGCGCCGGTTATGCCGGGGGTATTGTAAGTTCGGCGATCGACGGCGTAAGAGCCGTTGACGCCTATGCCCGCCGCTTGGGGGGCGCTTTGATTGAGAGGGAAGGGGAATAACAGCTTTGAAGCAGTTTCTTGCCGTTATCTGTCTGATAGCAGGTGCAGCGCTGTTTGGTGCAGCCCAATACGCTGTGGCGGGCGAGATGCGCGTGCTGGCGCCCGTTGACGGCTACAAGTCGTGGAGCAGCAGCGTCTGGGTGATAGTAGAGAACGGCAGCGAAGTTCCGACGGTCAGGGTTGATGGCGCTGTGGTTGGACAAAAGCCGGTCTCCGGTGGCGACGGGGTCTACCACTTCCGCGTGGGGGACCTCAAAAAAGACGGCTCTCTGTTGGAAATCGCCCACGAGAACAGCGTACAAAAGCTCACCGTCTACGGCCCCGGTTCCACTCTTGAGGGATCTGATTCTTTTCACACCAGCGACGTGGTCAGCTGCTGGCAGTGCCACGACAACGGCAATAAGAGCTGTAGCGATTGCCACACTTTTGGCGGCCATGAACATGCGGGCAAGATACAGTGCGACAGCTGCCACGACGAAAAGGGCAAGGTGCTCGACGACATCGCCCCGGCGTGCGTTCGCTGCCACCGCGACTATGCGGGGGGTCGCCATCCCAACCTGAAACACTCCATTCAGTCGCCCATTGCGTCTCCTGCCACGACCCCCACGCGCCCAACTGCCTGGGTTGCCTCAGCAAAAACGAGCTGCGCAAGTGGTGCAAGGGGTGTCACTCCCAGCCTTAGCCACAACGCCACCCAAGTGGCGGCTCAAGTGGTTCTGTGTTGAAAATTCCTGTAATAGTATTAGTATATTATGCTCGGTAGCCCGCCAACGCGGATTTGAACCGCTATTGAACGCGAGAGAAGGTTGTTAGATGTGCCCACGGGATAAAACCAA
>CAXMSR010000074.1:0-3722 GCA_964195725.1 uncultured Kiloniellaceae bacterium
CGCTGCCAAAGGTGAAGCCGCGCGTAGCCGCCAGCCTATAGGCGCGCAGCACCCGCAGCGGATCGTCGGAGAGGGCTTTGGGACCGCAGGTGTTAAGCTCCCTTCGGGCAATATCCGCGAGCCCTCCGAGCGGGTCGTATACGCCGCCGCTGCCCGCCAGATCGTAGGCCACCGCGTTGGCGGTAAAATCACGCCCCCGCAGATCGTTCTCTATCCCGTCGGCGCGGTAGCCCACCAGATCGACCGTCTCGTCGCTTCCACGGATAGCCAACCGCCACGCGAAGGTGTCGCGATCGAGCTCAAAAGCGCTGGCCCCAAGGTCGGCGGCCACGCTCCCGGCCACCGAAGCCACCACCCCCGCACCCTCGGCTGGCAGCGCCACATCGAGGTCAGTATTGTCGCGCGCCAGCCCGAGGGCGAGGTCGCGCAGCGTGCCGCCCACCAGGTAGGCTTCGCTCACTCCTGCGGCCCCCAAAGCCTCCCGCAGCTTGCCAATGCGGGTGTTTCGCGCTAGTTTTTCTTCAAGTTCTTGTTTATTCATACCTTATACCTGTAATTGAGCACTCTTTACTTCTACCACATAGCTGGCTCTGGTATAAGCAGCAGTGGAAACAAAACATTTACGGGCCCGCTTGGGCTCTTACGGGGAATATATGTCAAAAGCGATGTACATCAATGTAGTAAACGAGGAGGAGAGCCGCATAGCCATTGTCTCCAATGGCCTGCTGGAAGAGCTCTCCATCGAGACCTCGAGCGACGAGTTGATAGAGGGCAACATCTACAAAGCGCGGGTGGAGAAAGTGCTTCCCAGCCTCGACGCGGCCTTCCTGGACTTCGGACGCGAAAGAAACGGCTTCATCACCATGAGCGAGGTTCGCGCCGAGTACTTCACCGGCGGCGTGCGAAAAGCCGAGAACCTAAAACGCGGCCAAGAACTGGTTGTGCAGGTTAAAAAAGGCGAGCTGGGCGAAAAGGGGGCGGCGCTTACCTCCTTCATATCCATCCCGGGCCGCTATATGGTGCTGATGCCCCATGTTGACAAGCACGGCGTCTCGCGCCAGATCCAGGACGAGGCCAAGCGCAAGTTCCTCAAGGCGGCGCTCGACGACTCGGCGATCCCCGAGGGGATGGGCTACATCGTGCGCACCGCCGCCAAAGACCAGAAGAAACCGGACATCCAGCGCGACGCCACCTACCTGATGAAGCTCTACGAGCGCATCATGGCCCAGGAAAAAACAGCCAAGGCCCCGGCGCGCCTCTACCGCGAGAGCGACATCGTCATCCGCACCATCCGCGACTACTTCAACACCGACATCACCGAAGTGCTGGTGGACGACGAGAAGATCTTCGAGCGGGTAAAGGGCTTTTTTCGCGCGGTCATCCCCTGGCATGCCCGCAAGGTACAGCACTATGACGGGCGCGCGCCGCTCTTTTCAAAGCATAATTTGGAAGCGCAGATAAACACGATAAACGACGAGAAGGTCAAATTGCCCTCCGGCGGCTCCATAGTCATCCAGCAGACCGAAGCGCTGGTGTCGGTGGATGTCAACTCCGGCGGCGGTGCCAAGAGCAAGGACATCGAAGAGACCGCGCTTAACTCCAACATGGAAGCCGCAGTCGAGGTCGCGCGCCAACTGAGGCTTCGCGACATGGGCGGGCTCATCGTCATCGACTTTATCGACATGCGCTCAAGTGCTAGCCGCACCAAGGTAAAAAAAGAGCTGCACAAATCGCTAAAAGACGACAAGGCGCGCACCGACATCGGCACCATCTCCAAGTTCGGCCTCCTTGAGCTTTCGCGCCAGCGGATAAGGCGCGCAGCCAGCCTGACGCTCACCACCATCTGCCCGCTGTGCAACGGCACCGGCACCCTTCGCTCTACCGAGGGCTTCGCGCTTTCGGTGCTACGGCTCATACAATCGGTTCTGGCCCGCTCCAAGCAGGCCAAAAACGTCGTGGTCAGCGTCCCGGTCGAGACCGCCACCTTCCTGCTCAACCGCAAGCGGCAGAAGCTCGCCCTTCTGGAGAGCCGCTTTAAAACCCTGGTGGACATCTACGCCGAGCCATTGATGCCGCTAAACACCTACCACATGGAGTTTGTGCTGCCCGACCGTAAAAGGATCGAGACAAACCTCTCGTCCGACTACGCCACCGTACACCTCAACAGCTCTACCAACCTCCCCCAACCGGAGAGCCAGGAGCTTGAGGACGAGATCGGCTACGCCGAGATGAACGGAAGCGAGCCCGCAGCTACCGACCCGACAACCTCGGATGAGAGCGCGCCCGCCGCAGCCAGTGCCCCGGAGGGCGCTGGCGAACAGACACCGTATGCGGATGAGCAGAGCGAAGAGCAGCCGAGCGGCACCAAACGTCGCCGCAGAAGGCGTCGCCGCAGAAGGCGCGGTGGCTCTCAAAGCGCAGAGCAAACCGGAGGCGAAGCGCAAAGCGCCGACACCGACGTGCAGCAGGGGGCCGCGAGCGATCAATCTCCCCAGGCAGCCGCACCTACTGCCGCGCCTACTACTGTACATAGCGAAACGGCAGTACCGCAAACCGATCAACCCAGCACAACAGCCGGCGCCGAAGCACAAGGCGCAGCCAACGAGCCTGCTTCCGGGGAATCCACCGCCGGAGAGCCCGCCGCAAAGCGCCCCTCGCGCCGCCGTGGGCGCAGACGCTCCTCCAAACCCAGAACCGAAGCACCCTCTCAGGAGCAAGCGCCTTCTCAAGAACAGGCACCGTCTCAAGAACAGGCACCTTCTCAGGAGCAGGCACCGTCTCAGGAACAGGCAGCCGCCCAGCCTCAGACTCCGGCACCGGAGCTGTCTTCTCCTGAAGGCGATAAAAAGCCCCCCCGCCGACGCTCGCGCAGACTCCCCTCCAAGCCACGGAGCGAGGCACCTTCGCAGGAGCAGCCCGACACTCAGCTTCAGTCCCAGCCCCAAGTCACGACTGAGGCCACGGTTGTAACTCAGGCTGAGACCCCGGCTGTAACTCAGGCTCCTCAGCCCCAGGCTGAAGTCCAGTCCCAGCCGCCGCAAACTCCCTCGCCGCAGGGCGACGTCAAGCCCAAACCTCCGAGGAAGAGAACCTCTAGGCGAAAAGCCGCACCGCAAAAACCGCAAGCGGACACCGCCGCCGGACAAACTGAAACTACAGCTATAGAGCCAGCCGTCACCCCCGAAGCAGCTGGGGCAACGACGCAGGCTCCCACCGCTGAAAAATCTGCTGAGCCAGCGCCCGCTGAAGCGCCGAAGAAAAAAGCCGCACCCAAAAAGCGCGCACCCAGAAAAAAAGCGCCAGCTAAAAAAGCTGACGCCGCCAGCGCGGCAAAAAAAGAGAACGCAAGCGATGGCGCGGCGAAAAACCCTGCTGGAGATCAGACGCCCCCGGCTGCAGCCGAGGCGAAGAAGAAACCCGCCCCAAAAAAGCGTGCTCCGGCCAGAAAAAAGGCTGCTCCGAAAAAAGCCGCCGAGGCAACTGCCGCTGAAGATGTGAAGGCCGCGCCAAAGACGACACGCAAGAGGAAACCGGCGAAAAAGCCCGTTGAATAACCGCCGCTAGCTCTTCGAGTCCAGCGCCGCCCGCAAGACAAAAAGCGCAAGAGCCTGCTTTCAGCCTCTTGCGCCACAGACACCTGTTCCAGACAAAAAAAGGAGCTTCCCCTGCGGGAAGCTCCTTTTTAGTTGTTCGCTTCAGATACGGAAAACGGTTTGGCCTAC
>CAXMSR010000074.1:3733-7026 GCA_964195725.1 uncultured Kiloniellaceae bacterium
TCCCCGTTAAAGACACCCTTAACCTTCACCGTGTATTTGCCCTTGGCCTTCAGGTCGATGTCGGCACCGTAGCCGCCGCTCATCTCCATCGCCATGGCTTTTTGCTTCGAGCCATCGGGGCCGACCACCAGAAAACCGACTTTACCGCCGGTGGCGTTTTTACCGTCCTGGCCTGCAAAATAGGTCATCAGATGGTTTGACGTCATGTTCTTGTGGGCCGCCATATCCATCTTCTTGTCCATTTTAGCCATCTGGGCCATGTTGTCGATCATGTAGTAGGTGATCTGGTACATGCCCGACTTGGACTCACGGACCATCTCTCCCGGCTGGCCGGAGTCGTCCATACCTGCCATCTTTTCGCCTTTACCCATGTCGTGGCCACCCATCTTGGCGCCGCCGTTGTTCATCGCGAACGCCGCAGTCGAAAGGGCCAGCAGCAACGCCGAGGCAATTATAAATATTCTGCTTTTCATCTATCTCTCCTTTGTCGAGATCGCATCCTGCGTCAACGCAAGGTTGTGTCCTTCTAAGGTTGTGTCCTTCTAAGGTTGCGTCCTTCTATAGAGTATACCCAAAAGTATACCGACTACTGCTCCCCTCTTTGCCCGGCGCTTGAAACTACATGCCGTAGCTCCCAACGCTTCCAGATATCGTAAACCGCCGGGATGATGACCGTGTGGGTTCGCCGCGCGCGCGCGCCAGCATTACCTCGTCGAGCTTTGCGCTGCCCACGCGGTGAGCGTCGCCAGCTCAACGACTATCGGGCTGGGGGCCCAGGCGAGCCTCTATGGGACGGGGACAAGGTAGCGCCTTGCTCGACTAAATCCACAAGACAAGCATAACAGGTAGAATTCGACTTTCAAGACAATGCTACACACCGCTTTTAGTGTGTTTTGGGCTCTTCCTTCCAAAACCGCTCTTCCAGCCGGGAGATCAATTGAGTGAAAGAGGCGCGTTTTTTGGCGCTTACCAGCACCGCCGAGTGTCTGGCGGCTATCTGCTCGGCCTCCTTCGGGTCTACCAGATCGGCCTTGTTAAAGACGATCAGGATGGGCTTGTCGCCCAGCTCCAGATCGAGCAGGAGCTTGTCCACTGCGGCCATCTGCTTTTCATGCGCCGGGTTTGAAATGTCCACGACGTGCATCAGCAGCGTGGCGTCCTCAAGCTCTTCGAGCGTCGCCTGAAACGCACCGAGCAACCCTTTGGGCAGGTCGCGCAAAAACCCCACGGTGTCGGTGATTATTATCTCGCGCTCTCTGGGAAAACGCATGCGGCGGGTAGCGGTGTCGAGGGTGGCAAAAAGCAGGTCTTCGGTGAAGACCTCAGAAGCGGTGAGGGCGTTTAAGAGCGTAGATTTGCCTGCGTTGGTGTAGCCGACGATGCTGACTATGGGAAGCGAGGCGCGGCCCCTCTTTTTGCGGCGCTGCACACGTCCGCGCGCCAGGGCTTTCAGCCGCTTTTCCAACTTCGAGATGCGCGTGCGCACCCGGCGTCGATCCATCTCCAGCTTGGATTCACCCGGCCCCCTGCCGCCCACGCCGCCCATGAGTCGGCTCATGGCGGTGCCCTTGCCAGCCAGCCGGGGCAGGATGTACTTTAGCTGGGCCAGCTCTACCTGCACCTTGCCGTCGGGGGTATGCGCCCTTCTGGCGAACACATCGAGGATAAGCTGGGTGCGGTCGATAACACGCACCTCGACAAGCTCGGCTATGGCGCGCACCTGGGCGGGGGTCAACTCTTGGTCGAAGACGATCAGCTCGGCCCCCTTTTGCAGCGCCGAGGCGGCCAGATCGCGCATCTTGCCCTCGCCTACCAGATAGCGGGCGCGACCGGGACGCGGGCGCTGCACCACCTCTTCCACCACGGCGGCTCCGGCGGTGCGGCACAGCTCGCGCAGCTCGCTCATCCGGTCAGCTATCTCGGCTCTCCCCAGCTTGGAGACGTGTACGAGGATGGCGCGGTCTTCGCCCTCTTTGACCGCTACGGTGCGCTCCTGCTTTGCGGCTATCTCGTCGCCCAGAGACTCGACGAACTTGCCAAAATTCTGGGTATACCCATAAAAATCCGCTACCGGCAAAAGCCGGTAGGTTTCGCCTTCGGGGTTTGGCGGCAGCAGGTGCGCTACGGCCAGCGCCCCCGGTTTGCCCTCGGCGTCGGTTTCAAGAACCGCTAGCGCATCGAGGCGCAAGAGCGTAAGGTCGGCCAGATCGTCTTCGGTTATCGGAGCGCCGCGAAGATGGGTATGGACGCAGCGCACCCCTCTTAGCTTTCCGCGCCCCAGACTGTAGCGGCCAAGGCTGGGGATCAGTATCCCCTGACCGTCGCCGACGATTATGTGCGCTATTATCCCCTCGCGCTCGATGATCAATCCGATCTGTCTGCCGATGTCGCGGCTAAGCTCGCAGAGCCGCGCCGCCAGTTCATTAGACAGCATCCTGTCGGCAGGGACCTTTCTTCGGCCCAGCCGCTCCAGTGCTTGTACCCGGCTGGCCTTTAACCCGGCCAGGTTTCCCTCAAGTGTCGCTATGGCACTACCCTCCAGCCTTTATATGTGTTCCGTGCCCACGCCGCACTACACCCGCAGCGTTGGGGGCAATCAGAAGTTTCTTCGGACGAAACCATCCAGAGTGGTTTCAAAATCGGTATCCCAGCCACCCTTGTAGACGATGGTGGTGGCCAGCTCGCTAGCCAGTATCGCGCACTGATATTTGATCGGGAGCTCCCCCACCCTCTTTTTGAAGCGCGCGTTCTTGCCCACCAGATCGGGCAGGTGGCTGAGCATGACTTTCCGGTAATACGGGTCTCTGGTTTTTTCGGGGTTGTCGCAAAAATACTGGAAGAGACGCGCATAGTGTACGTTGATCTGGGTGGATATCTGCGCCGACAGCTCGGTGTAGAGCGGCGGCGGGCACCCGGTAGACTCCGCCTGCTTTCGGCGGCTGAGGATCAGCTCGGTCTCGGCTGAGGCGCGGCTCTCCAGTATCTTCAGGACGTCTTTGACATACTGCGCCTTGTGGCGTTTGAATTCGCCGTCGGTAAAGAGCAGGTTGGCGATGATCTCGTAGGAGGAGCTTATGACGCCGCATTTATTGGCCGAGGCGTCGCGGATGATGATTATCCCCGCCTCCTGCAACGACACGCGCGCCGCCGGGGTGATGAAGGAGTTGGCCCCTTCGATTATCGCACGGGCGCTCGGCTTGCCATCAGCCAACAAAAAATGCTGCCAGTTGTCTGCGTGGATTGTCTCTGGCCGACCGCCGGCCGGGATGAACAGATCGGCCTCGACGGTGAAG
>CAXMSR010000075.1:0-7023 GCA_964195725.1 uncultured Kiloniellaceae bacterium
GGAAAAACAGCGGTTGGCCCCAGCCTACCGGGCCAACGCTTTATCTGCGGCGCGCGCCCCCCTGGCGCTCATGCCCCTTCCACTTATCTTGACAGTCGTAGCGTCGATGTCTTATCTTTCCCGCGATTTCTTTCCAAGCCTATTCTATAGTATGAAAGGGACGCATAGATGAACGAGCAGTGGATTCTTGATCATGCATACGTTCTCGTATTCGTCGGTGTCGGCACTCTCGCAGCCGCGCTACCCTTTGCAGTCTCCGCCCTTTTGGCCCCCCGCCACACAAACCGACAGACCCTGAACACCTACGAATGCGGCATCGACCCCATCGGGCCAGCCTGGATTCGCTACGGTGTCCTCTATTATCTATACGCCTTGATGTTCCTGGCCTTCGATGTAGATGTGCTCTACCTCTTCCCCGTCGCCCTCGCCTATAAAGATGTACCGGGCTTCGGCGTCGCTCTTGAGGTTGTGCTCTTCATCGCTATTTTGGGCCTTGCCATCATCTTCGCATGGCGAAAGGGAGTGTTCACGTGGTCGCGAAGAATCGTAAACCAGTAGTACTTGAGGACTGCAAGCTCTGCCCCTCCCCCATCGAGCCGGGGCCCGGGTATAGCTTCACCGAAAAACCTGCGCGGGCAAATATCCAGGCGGTGCAGGCGTTGGTCAATTTCTGCCGAGCCAACTCGATCTGGCCCATGACCTTCGGGTTGGCCTGCTGCGCGCTTGAGATGATGGCCGCCGGCATGGCCCGCGTCGATATCTCGCGCTTTGGTTCCGAGGTGTTTCGCCCCTCGCCGCGCCAGTGCGATCTGATGATCGTCGCCGGGACGGTGAACAAGAAGATGGCTCCTGCCGTCGTGCAGCTCTACGAGCAGATGCCGTCGCCCAAGTGGGTCATCGCCATGGGCAACTGCGCAATATCGGGCGGCCCCTTCGCCATCGAAGAGAACTACAACGTCATAGAGGGCGTCGATCGCCTGATCCCGGTGGATGTCGACATCCCCGGCTGCCCGCCCCGCCCCGAAGCCGTGCTTGAGGGCATCTTCAAACTACAGGAACTGATAAGCGGCAAGCGCCATCCCCTGCCCCAGATGGGCGGCAAGCTGGCACCGCATCGCGACAAGCCCACGGGGATCAGCTAATGGTAGAACAACTGGCCCAACAGTTTCGCGCTCTTGACGGAGCAGAGGTCGAGCTGACCGACCCGAAGGCGACCGCCTCGCATCTGGACGTATTGGTGCCCGCCGCCAAACTTCGCGAGCTTACCCAGATAGTGCGCGACGCCGAGTTCCTTATAGAGTCGGTCTCCGCCGTCGACGCCACGCCCCAGATGATGACGATCTACCACTTTTCGCACCCCGACAGATTTTGCCGCGTTACGGCCAGGGTGTTGATCGACCGCGAGTCCCCCAGCTGCCCCACGATCCAGGACATCTTCCCCGGAGCCAACTGGCACGAGCGCGAGACCGATGACTTTTTCGGCATCGATTTTGAGGGCCACCCCGACAAGACGCCGCTGATACTGCCCGAGGACGCAGGGAATCTCAATCCTCTGCTTAAAGAGGGCAAGCGCTTAAAGGAGTTGGGAGCCGTCTTCCCCCGCTTTGCGACTCCCGAGCCTGAAGCCGAACCCGAAAAACCTGCAACTGAGCCAGAGAGCGAGGGATAGGGCATGATACCGAACCCTGATCCGACCCAGGAAACCCTTGTCCTCAATATGGGGCCGCAGCACCCCTCGACCCACGGTGTCTTGCGCATTGTGCTCAAGATGGACGGCGAGTACGTACTGGAAGCCGAGCCTATCCTGGGCTACGGCCACCGCATGCACGAGAAGATGGGCGAAGTGCGCAACCACAAGGGCTTTTACGCCAACGTGGGCCGCATGGACTACGGCGGCGCGCTCTCCTTTGGCCACGGCCATGTGCTGGGTGTCGAGCGGCTGAGCAGCATCGAAGTCCCCGAGCGGGCCGAGTACATCCGCGTGCTGACCACCGAGCTGAACCGTGTTGCCAGCCATCTGCTCTGGTTCGGGGCGTATCTGCTTGATCTTGGGGCCTTCACCCCGATCCTCTACGCCTTTGACGACAGAGAGTTCATCCTTGATCTACTGGAGCACCTGACCGGCGCGCGCATCACCTTCAGCTACTTCCGAATTGGCGGGGTCTGCTGCGACGTTGACGACAAGTTCCTCGACGGCGCGAAGATATTTGTGAAGCGCATGCGCGAGCGGCTCCCGATGTACCACAAGCTCGTCACCGGGAACATCATCTTCAGAAAACGCGCCGAAGATGTCGGTATCGTCACGCGCGATATGGCGTTAAAATACGGTGCCACCGGCCCGGTGATACGCGGCTGCGGCATCGACTACGACATCAGAAAGACCGAGCCCTACTCCGTCTACCCCGACTTTGATTTCGACATCCCCACCGACGACAAGGGCGACTGCATGTCGCGCTACAAGGTGCGTATGGAAGAGATCGAGCAGTCTCTGCGCATTATCGAGCAGGCCATCGAGAAGCTGCCCGAAGGCCCGGTGATGGGTGAAAAAGTGCCCAAGAAGATAAAATCGTCCGGCGACTGCTACATGGCTGTTGAGGCCGCGCGCGGCGAGCTTGGCTACTACCTGGCCTGCGACGGCACAGACACACCCTATAGAATGAAGATACGTTCGCCCTCGTACTCCAACTTGAGCCTTTTGAAGGAGCTGACGAGCGGTATTTTACTCTCCGACCTCGTGTCGGTTATGGGCAGCCTTGACCTTGTCATACCGGAGATCGACCGGTGACCGCCTTTAAGGATATGGACAAAGGGAAATGAGCGATTTAGTCAACCTTCTCTTCACGCCTCCCCTGGGGATCTTGGTAGCGGTCCTGCTGGTAGTGGTGTTCGTCTTCACCAACTCGGCAGTGCTGGTCTACGTCGAGCGCAAGCTGTGTGGACACATCCAGCGCCGCCCCGGCCCCTATGAGGTAGGCCCCTTCGGTATCCTCCAGACCGCCATAGATGGTCTGAAGCTGATGGGCAAGCAGATCCTCATCCCCAACGGCGCCGACAGGAAGCTCTTCATGCTCGCGCCGATACTGAGCTTTGTGCCGCCGATCGTCGCGATGATCGTGGTGCCCTTCTCCGATTCGGTGCAGGTGCGCGATCTGGACATCGGGGTGCTCTTCGTCCTCTCGCTGGCGGCGGTGAACGTCCTGGCTATCTTGATCGCAGGCTGGGCAAGCTCAAACAAATACGCTCTCTTCGGCGCTATCCGCGCCGTGGCGCAAAACGTCGCCTACGAGATTCCGCTCCTCATCAGCCTTCTGACCGCAGTGCTCTGGACCGGAAGTTTCAAGTTAAGCGCCTTTGTAGACGCGCAAACCGGCTCGGTTTTAGAGGGCGCCAACTGGTTTGTCTTTACCCCCTGGGGTTTTGTCGCCTTCATGGTCTACTTCATCACCGGGATGGCCGAGACGAACCGCGCCCCCTTTGACATGCCCGAAGCCGAGAGCGAGCTAACGGCAGGTTTTCACACCGAATATTCCGGCATGGGGTTTGGCCTCTTCTTTCTGGGCGAATACACCAACATGCTGCTCATGGCGTCGATAGCCACCACGCTCTTTCTGGGCGGCTACCACCTGCCCTTCGTCACGCTTGGCGGCAGCGGTTTTTTTATCGAGCTGATGCAGGTGTGCATCTTTCTACTCAAGACCTACGGCCTCATTTTCATAATGATCTGGATACGCTGGACCTTCCCGCGAGTGCGCTTCGACCAGTTAATGAACTTCTGTTGGAAGTTTCTCATCCCCGTGTCGATGATCAACCTCGCCGTAACCGCCATCGTGCTTAAACTCGGGGAGCTATAAATCATGTTCGAGTATCTGCGCGAAGTGGTCATCGGGGCCAAGAGCCTTCTTGTCGGCATGGCGATAACCGCCAAGTACGGTTTTTCAAAGACGGTGACGGTCCACTATCCCTATGAAGAGATCGAGATAACCCCCAATTTCCGGGGCCACATCGATCTGGTGCTAAACCCCAAAAACGGCAAGCACAAGTGCATCAGCTGCATGATGTGCCAGCGCGCCTGTCCTTCAGGGTGCATCAACATCCACGCCGAAAAGCCGGAAGGCGCGAAAAAGAAGCAGCTGGTGAGCTACCATCTGGATTTCACCAAATGCAGCCTGTGCGCGAACTGCACCGAGGCCTGCCCCACTTCGGCGCTGGAATTTTCCAACGAATACAATCTGGTGGGCACCTCCAGACACGATTTCCACTTCGAGTTGGTGGGCAGACTAAACGCCCGCGCCGAGGCGCTGGGTCTGGTGGCCGAGGAGGTTGCAGTACCTGAACCGCCCGCAAAACCGGATGCCGGTGAAACCCAAAGCCCCGACAGTGGTGAATAACTATGGAATTTTCCTTTAATCCCGATCTCAAGCTCTACGTGATCCTGGCGGACGTGGCCTTTGTAGCATTTATCGCCATGACGCTCTTGGGCGCCATTGTAGCGGTGGGTGCGCGCCAATTGATCCACGCTGTTCTTGGGCTGGTGCTCTCGCTGGCCGGTGTCGCCGGGCTCTACGTCTACCTGGGCAACCACTTCATCGCAGCGATGCAGATTCTGATCTACGTCGGCGCGGTGTCGATCTCGATGGTCTTTGCCGTCATGCTGGCGCGTCCACCCCAAGAGGCGTCGATGAAGCCGCTGATGATGGCGACCAAAGTAGCCCCCGCCGCCATCGTGGCGCTCTTTGGCGGCTTTACGGTAGGCCGCGCGGTGATAACCCACCACTGGGAAGCGGCCAAGGTAATCACGGCAGAGGGCACCGTCACCCAGATAGGGGTAAACCTCTTGACCAAGAACATGCTCGTCTTCGAGCTCATCTCAGTCGTGCTTCTGACGGCCATCATGGGTTCGGTGGTTATAGCCAAGCGCGGACGCGGCACTGCGGGAGGTAACGGCTAATGATACAACCGTTACTTTTCGGCCATATAGAAGTGTACCTTCTGGTCGCGCTCTGCCTTTTCGTACTTGGCCTCTTCGGGCTTATGAGCCGCCCGGGCTTTGTCTCGATGCTCATCTCCATCGAGCTTATCCTCAACGGCGCAGGGCTGAACTTCATGGCGTTTAACACCTTCCTCGCCCCCGACAAGACGCTGGGCGCGACCTTTACCCTCTTTATAATGGGGTTGGCGGCGGCAGAGGCGGCAATTTGTCTTTCTATTGCGGTGGCGGTGTACCGACGCTTCAGAACTATCGTCGCCGACGAAATCTCCGGAATGAAGGATTAGGCAGTCATGCAGAATATTGAAACCGCCTACATACTGGTTCCGCTGCTGCTGCCGCTTTTTACCGCGATAGCAAATCTGGTTACGGGTAAAAACCCCAACCTGCGGGACTCCTGCTCTACCCTCGGGGCTATCCTGACCTTTGCAGCGGTGGTAAAGATGGTGCCGCATGTTTTGGACGGCGGCACCTACTCGTTCCAGATGTTCCATCTATACGAGGGGATAGACATAGCCCTTCGGGTCGACGGCATGTCGATCCTCTTTGCGTCGGTCTCCTCTTTCCTCTGGATTCTGGCGTCGCTCTACTGCGTTGGCTACATGCGCGGCCTAAACGAGCACGCCCAGACTCGCTTTTACGTCTGCTACTCGGCGACGATCTTTAGCGCGATAGGCGTCGCGTTCGCCTCGTCGCTCGTCAGCCTCTACCTCTTCTACGAGCTGGTCAGCATCTTCACCTACCCGCTGGTTATGCACCACCAGGACAAAGACGCCTACGACGGCAGCCGCAAATACGTCTCGTATCTGATGCTCACCTCGAAGGTGATGCTTTTACCCGCACTGGTGCTCATCTATGTGATGACCGGGACGCTGGATTTTGCCACGAACATACACACGGGCATCTTCCCCAACGACGCCAGCCGCGTGCTGGTAGCCGTCGTCTATTTTCTCGGCTTTTTCGGCTACGCCAAAGCGGCGATCATGCCGTTTCACAACTGGCTGCCCTCGGCGATGGTGGCACCTACACCGGTCAGCGCCCTTTTGCACGCAGTGGCGGTGGTCAAGGTGGGCGTCTTCTCGGTGTGCCGCGTGATGCTCTACGTCTTCGGCGTCGATCTGCTGGATAAATACGGCCTTGGGCTGGCGAGCGCGTATATAGCGTCGTTTACCATCCTCGCCGCTTCGGTCGTCGCGCTGACAAAGACCAACCTGAAGGCGCGGCTCGCCTATTCGACTATCAGTCAGCTCGCCTACATCGTCTTCGGCGTCTCGCTCTTGACTACCAACGGCATAACCGGCGGCCTGATCCACATCCCGAACCACGCTTTTTCAAAGATCACCCTCTTCTTCTGCGCAGGCGCTATCTATGTCGCCCACAAGAAGAAAGAGATCAAGGATCTGGACGGGATCGGCTACAGGATGCCCTTTACGATGGCGGCCTTCGGCCTGGCGTCGCTCTCGATGATAGGCGCGCCACCGGTGGCTGGTTTTGTGTCGAAGTGGTATCTGGCGCTGGGGACGATGGATATCTCCAACATCGGTCTCTTGGTCGTGCTTATGGTCAGTTCACTTTTAAACGCTGCTTACTTTCTGCCGATCTTCATCCGGGCTTTCTACCCCAAGAACTGCACCATAGCCGAGGCTATGGCGCTGCCGCGCGAAGAGGCCTCCATGCTTATGGTGGTGCCCCTCTCGTTTACGGCGATTGTCTCGGTACTTTTCGGCCTCTACCCTGATCTTTGGCTCAGGCTGATCGAGGTGATCAAATGAGCGGGATCGTAATGGCAATTGACGCGCTGCGCAGGCGGCCCCGAATGCTCTTGGGCGGCTTTATCTTCCTTCTGGGGGCGATAGTGCTCTTCGATTTTATCGCCGTAAGGCATGGCGAGCACTTCGTGGGCGACCGCATCCGTGGGTTCTGGGCGCTCTTTGGTCTGGCCGGGTGTGTGGGCATGACCAAGTTCATGAAGGGTATCGGCCACGCAATATTGATGAAGCCCTCGGACTTTTACGGCGACCCTGAACGCGGGGAGG
>CAXMSR010000076.1:0-6945 GCA_964195725.1 uncultured Kiloniellaceae bacterium
CGAGCTGAAGTATTTTTTCTCCAGCGCAATAAAAAGAGACGGCGCAAAAGACCTCGCGAGCCGCAGCGTGAAGGAGCGGATGCGTGAAATTATCGCCAGAGAAGACCCCACCAAGCCGCTCAGCGATCTCAAAATAGCCGAGCTGTTGTCTAAGGAATTTTCACTTCGGATTGCCAGGCGCACTGTCAGCAAATACCGCGAGAACATGGGCGTTTTACCCTCGTCCAGCCGTAAGAGCTACTTTTAGGCGAAATAGCACTAATTGACGCTAGGGTGAATTAGCGGTAGTTTTTATACTGAGGATTCACTTAACACCGGTGGCGCCCCCCGGATGGGCGCACAGGAGGATTGGATGCACGTAAATATCACCTTCCGCCATGTTGAACCGTCAGACGCATTAAAGACTTACATTGATGAAAAGCTTGAAAGGCTCAAAAAGTATTTCGACCGGGTAGTCGAGGGCAACGTAGTGTTGAGTCAGGAGAAAATTCGTTTTACAGCCGAAATAACCCTCTCGGCAAGTGGCATACGGATGAACGCCAAACATGAAAGTCCCGATTTTCACTCTTCGATAGACTCGGCTATTTCACGCATCGAGCGCCAGCTAAAGCGCCACAAGGAAAAGCTAAAGCGCCACAAACCGCATTCGAACCGCGAGCGCCGCACCATGCGTGAGCAGATCTACGATTACGCGAGCTTTGAAAATGAACAGGCAACGGTGTTGCAGACCGAGCACTACACATCGCACCACATGAGCGTTGACGAAGCGGTGATGCAGATCGACCTCGCCGAGAAAGATTTTCTCGTTTTCACCGATAACGACGACAAAGTAAAGGTCGTTTACAAGCGTGATGACGGCCACTACGGGTTGATAGAGCCCGAATAAAGACCGAGTACGACACCGTATTCCGGCAGGAACAGACAGTATGAAATTAGTCGATTTTCTCCAGGCCGAGCACTTGGTAGCTGACTTGGAGGCCCAAAACAAGCAAGGTGTACTCGAAGAGCTGGTCGGCGTGTTGGTAGCTTCGGGGGTGATCTCCGATGCCCGGCATGCCGTCGATGTGTTGTTGGAGCGCGAGCGCCTGGGTTCTACTGGTATCGGTGAGGGGATAGCCATCCCCCACGGTAAACTTCCCGGTCTGGAAAGCGTTGTCGCGGTCTTTGCCCGCAGCAAAAACGGTGTCGATTTCGACAGTATGGACGGCGCTCCGGTGAACCTCTTTTTTCTGCTTGTGGCTCCCGAGAACTCGGCGAGCATGCACTTAAAGGCGCTCGCTCGCATCTCACGGCTCTTGAAAGATCGGGATTTCAGGCAAGAGCTTTTGGCTTGCGACTCAAAAGAACTGCTCTACGAGAAGATATCGGCAGAAGACGCAAGGCACTGAGCCCATAGCGTCTCTGTCGCTCTGCCCAAGCGGGACACGGGGGGCCCGCAGGGGCAACCCCCCCCAGTGTCCCCTTGTGCTCTTTAACCGCCAGCGCGCTCTTGTGGCCGACTGACTGCATCCCAGACAGCACTACCCATGCTTCAGGTGAAAAACAGTGAATAGAGAACTTACCTGTAAAGAGATTATGGAAGACAGCCACTACCGGCTGGGACTCGAGCTGTTGGCTGGCAGTGGTGGGATCGACAACATCATAAGCTCGCCGTATCTGCAAAAGCCGGGTCTGGCGCTTGCGGGCTATTCAGGGCAGATGCACCTTGACCGCGTACAGGTGTTGGGCGAGACGGAGATGGAGTTTCTAAGCTCTTTGCCCGAAGAGGAGCGTGATCTGCCGGTGAAGAGGATCTTCGGGCTTGGAGTCACCTGTTTCATGGTGACCAAGGGTCTTGACGTCCCCGATCTTTTTCTGACCTTGGCCGACGAGAACAACATCCCGTTGATGCGCAGCCGGCTTAGCACCTCCGAGTTCATCGAACGCCTTGAGCGGATGCTTGAGACCCGGCTGGCGCCCTACACGCACCAGCACGGCGTCTTTGTTGACGTCATGGGGGTGGGAGTGCTCTTGCAGGGGCCGAGCGGCGTGGGCAAAAGCGAATGCGCCATGGACATGGTGTTGCGTGGTCACCGGCTGGTGGCCGATGATGTGGTTCAGATATCGATGATCAACCCCTTCAAGCTGGTGGGGCGCGGCGCTGGAATAATCCGCTACCACATGGAGATACGCGGCTTGGGCATCATCAATATACAGGATCTTTTCGGCCACAACGCGGTGCGTGTCGAAAAGAGCCTGGACATCGTGATCGAGTTGGTGCACTGGGACGAGGACGAGCAGTACGATCGTCTGGGTTTTGACGAAAAGCGTGTAAAAATCCTTGAGGTCGAGGTGCCCTGCCTTAAAATCCCCGTCGCCCCGGGCCGCAATATGGCTACGGTGGTCGAGGTGGCAGCGAGAAATCATCTGCTCAAGGCGATGGGGCGCAACTCGGCGATTAGCATAAAGGAGAAACTCGAAGAGAAGCTTGGCGGTGGCAAGTGACGGCCAATCACGTAAAACTGGTAATCGTCACCGGCCTGTCCGGTTCGGGAAAGACCGCAGCGTTAAAGGCGTTGGAAGACATCGGGTTTTTCTGTGTAGACAACCTGCCAGTGGCTCTTTTGCCAAAATTTTTGCAGCTCAGCGTCCTCTCCGGCGAGGTGGTCAACAAGGTCGGCATCGGGATGGATTCGCGCGATAAATCCTTTGCCGAACGCCATCAAGAGGTCTTTGAAGAGGTCGAACAGCTGGGCATCCAGACCGAAGTGCTCTACCTGGACACCCAAGACACGGTGTTGGTGCAGCGCTTTAGCGAAACACGGCGGCTGCATCCGCTGGCAGGCGAGGGCTCGGTGACCGAAGGTATTGCGACCGAACGCGAGCTCTTGACGGGGCTGCGCGCCCGCGCCGACGTCATAATCGACACCACGGGTAAAAGCGTTCACGAATTAAAAAAGGCGATCTGGGCCTACTTTGATCGCTCGGTGCAAGAGCATAAGCTACAGGTCGGCCTGGAGAGCTTCGGGTTCAGGCATGGCATCCCCAACGGGGCCGACATGGTCTTTGACGTGCGGTTTTTGCCCAACCCCTACTTTGTGCCGGAGCTAAAGGCGAAGGTCGGGACAGACAATGAGGTCAGCGACTACGTCTTTGCAAGCGAAGTCGGCAAGGAATTTCTTGAGCGTTTGACGGTGTTTTTGCAATACCTGATCCCGCTTTTTGAGCGTGAAGGTAAACGTTACCTCACCGTAGCCGTTGGCTGCACCGGCGGCCACCACCGCTCGGTGGCGATGGTTGAAGCGCTGGTCGGCTCGCTGCACCGCGAAGGGCAGCAGCCGGTGCGCGTCATGCACCGCGATATAAAAAAATAACGGGAGAAGCTGATGATCGGCATAGTAGTGGCGGCGCACCGGGAGTTCGCGGATGCGATGCTAAGAGCAGCTGAGGGCGTAGTAGGCCCAATGGAGAATGTCTTTAGCGTCTCGTTCAACTACGAAGACAGCGCCGAAGATACGCTTCGGATGCTTGAGACGGCGATAAACGACGCGGATGATGGCGATGGCGTTATCATCTTCACCGATATGTTCGGCGGCACGCCTACCAACATGTCGCTTCAGTTCATGAAACGCGGCGGCCTTGAGATAGTCGCCGGAGTGAACCTGCCCATGCTTTTAAAGGCCCAGGCCGCAAGGTGGGAGATGAACCTGAAGGAGCTGACCGAGTTTTTGCGCGATTACGGGGCGAGAAATATAATCGTAGCTTCCGACTTTTTCGGCAACTGCGGGGTCTGACAGATATGCCGGCCGTCCTCTATCGCGTTGACAACAGGCTGGTACACGGCCAAGTGCTGGAAGCCTGGGTTCCCAGGGTGGGTGCCGACACCATACTTGTTGTGGACGACAATCTGGTCAAGGACGATTTCCACAAGACGGTTCTGGAGGCGATGGGGCACAGCAGGCTTAAAATCATAGTGGTCGATTGCGCCAACGCCGCGTCGCGGATAAACGGCGAGCTGTCCGGCAAAAAGGTGCTGGTGCTCTTTCACGACACCAAACAAGCCAAACAGGCGCGCGCCGCCGGACTTGACTACATGGTCTTGAACCTCGGCAACATTCACCCCGGCAGACAAAGCACCAAGCTCACCAGCAACGTCAATCTGTCAAAAGCCGATGCCCACCGGATATGCGTTTTGATCTCCAAAGGTGTAAAGGTAGATGCGCGCGCAGTGCCTGCGGACAAGAGCCCCGACGTGGGCCGCTTTTGCCACGCGCTGGACAAGGCCCATTAATGGACGTGTCTGCCCAATACATCGATTTTGCCGCCTACGGCTACCTGACGCTCGCCGGAGCCGTGCTCGGTCTCGACCGGGTGGCGTTTATGCAGTCTCTTGTGTCGCGCCCGCTGTTTGTCTCTCTCATCGTCGGCTGGCTGGCAGGTGACGCTGAGACCGGCGTGGCCTGCGGCCTGTTGCTTGAGCTCATCTGGCTTGCGAAGCTCCCCGTGGGCGGCTCGGTGCCGCCTGATGACACGACGGCGGCTGTAGTGGCGGTGGCTTCAGCACTCTTGGCGCCGCAGCAGTGGAGTGTCGCAGCCTCTGCTGCCCTCGGCGTTGTGGCGTCCATGCCCTTTGCCTACCTTGGTCGAAGGTTCGATCTGGCAGCCAGAAAGCGCAACACGCTCCTGGTGGACAGAGCCAGGGCCGAGCTTCAGAGCGGCTCGACAAAGGGGTTGGCGCGCTATTGCAGGCAGGGTGTCTTGAACTTTTTTATCGCTGGCGCGCTCGCGGTGTCGCTCTCGCTCTTTATGGCCCGCGCGCTTGTGTTGGCGGCGTTAAACTACCACCCGGAAGCGCTTGAGGGTGGGATGGAGATAATGGCGGTCCTCATCCCTGTAATCGGGGCGGGCTCGTTTCTCGTCGCTCTGCCCGGCTGGCGCTGCCGTACTGCTTTTGGCGTCGGCGTGGCCGGGTCGGCTGCCGGGTTGGCTACCGGGTTGGCTACCGGGTTGGCCGGGCTAAAAGCTTCGCTGCCGCTCTTTTTTGGCAAACTCCACGGGGCGGGCAAGTGACGATGCCGGGGAGCGCGGCGCGGGCCTCGACCCTGTGGCGAAGCCTCTGGCTGCAGTCGGCCTGGAGCCAGCGCGATATGCAGACGCTGGGCTTTGTCAGAGCCCTTGAGCCTGTGTTGGCTACGCGGTATCCCGAGGAAGAGGAGAGGGCGGGCGCGCTTTTGCGTTACATGGAGTTTTTCAACACTCACCCCATTCTGGCCTCGGCGGTGTTGGGCGCGATCGTGCGCCACGAAGCCCAGGGCGAGGTAGAGCTCTCCGAGAAGACGGTGAAGATGCTCATGGGCCCCTTTGGCGGGATGGGCGACAGCTTTTTTTGGGGAGCGTTAAAGCCGCTGTTTATACTCATCGCCCTTGCGGCTGTGCAACAAGGCCAACTCTGGGTGGCGGTAGCGATGGTAGTCGGCTTTGCCCTTGTCAACGTAATCAGCCGGGTGTGTCTGCTGAATTTGGGGATATCGCTCGGAAGGCGCGTAGTGGTCAGCGTGCAGCGCCTCGGCCTACTGGCGTGGGCGCAGCGCATCAAAGTCCTCGCCGCGCTTCTCACCGGCTGGGTCATGGTCGTCGCACTCGCCCAAAGCCCCGCTGCGCACTGGGGGATAGGGGTGTTTTCTCTGGCTGCTGCGGCGACCTTTCTGGCGCTGGTTGTGGCGTGGGGAGCGCGGCGCGAGGTCGATCCGTTGTGGATGGTTATACTCTGCTCACTTTTGGCGGTGGGCGGCTCTGTACTGATATGAGGATGTATATTTAATGTTAGAGCGCGATTTTGAGATTGTGAACACCCTGGGGTTGCACGCCCGTGCGGCGGCGATGCTGGTGGAGATATCGAAGAAGTTTTCCTCCGACGTCTTTATCTGTAAAGACGGCATAGACGTCAACGGAAAATCCATAATGGGTCTCTTGATGCTCGCAGCCGCCAAGGGGACGAACATCAAAATCCGTACCGAGGGCGACGATTCGGCGGACGCGATGGAGGCCATAGGCGAACTTGTTAGAAACGGCTTCTGGGAGAAAGACTAGCCATGAAGATTGTTCGACAGCGCAGAAGATTCGACGCAATAGCGGTAAGCCCCGGCATAGTCATAGGCCGGGTGTATATGGTAGACCGTCGAAAGGTGAAGCCCCCTGAGGGGATCATTGAACCCGAGCAGGTGGACGAAGAGGTCGCGCGTTTTCACGGCGCTCTTGAAACAAGCCGCACCCAGCTCTTGGGACTCAAAGACCACTACGAGTCCAACAACGTCGGCGACTACGGGTATCTGGTCGATGTTCACATGCTTATGCTCAGCGATCAGATGCTGGTGGGCGAAACCGAAAAAAGCATTCGCGACGATCTCAGAACCGCAGACTGGGCGCTGTGGAAAGTCATCCAGAAGCTAAAGGCGATCTTCGCCGGTATCGACGACGAATACTTCAGCGATCGGCAAAACGATGTAGAGCACCTGGGTGATCGCATCCTTCGCAACCTCGTCGGGCTTCGCCTGAAATCGATCGCCGACATAAGAGAAGACGTGATCATCGTGGCCCACGATCTTTCGCCCATGGACACGGCGCAGATGAAGGTCGAGCTGGTAAAGGGCTTTGTCACCGATCTCGGTGGGCGCACCTCGCACACCGCCATCCTGGCGCGCGCCATGGAGTGGCTCCGGGTACGGGATATCAGGAAAGCACTGAGCAAGCTCGATTGTGACCGTCCGATTCTCTATATCCTGCATCCGAAGTTCCGCAAATATATCGGTCTCCTGAATGAGAAGCTGGCCGTGTACCACGTCCTCGATGAGTATGCGGAGTACCTGGGGGCTAACCGGGAAATGATCCTCCACGAGGAGAACGCCCTCATCGGTAGCGCCGATCTGGTGATCTGCGCGTCACGCCTGCTGGAGGCGACGAAGCGGG
>CAXMSR010000077.1:0-6914 GCA_964195725.1 uncultured Kiloniellaceae bacterium
GTGGATCGAGTACTTGACGCCGGGCTCGGCCATTGACGGCACATGGCAGTCGGCGCAGTCGGTGTTGGTGGGCCGGTGCCCGGAGTGCTCCAGGAAGTTGTCGAAGCGCGGCTTGTGGCAGGTGCCGCAGTATTCGCTGCTGGTCATGTAGCGCTCTTTTTTAACTGTGACTCCCCGATCAAAACCACACACTTCGCAGGCGCGGTTGGTCGAGTAGAATTTGGACTGGAAGAAGTAGTACATCCTCTTTCGTTCCATTATGTCCATGCTCCCCCAGTACCACTTTTTGGATTTGGGCTTGGGCATGAAAAAATCGGTGAGAGTGTCCTGCCCGTCGGTGTGGCACTGCATGCACACCATCTGTGCGCGGTCGATGTCGAGGTTGGCGGGGTTGACGATCGCCGAGAGTCTGCCGCCGGTGTCTACGTGTTCTTTTCCCGGCCCGTGACACGATTCGCAGCCGACACCCGGCTCGAAAAAAGACAGATCGTCGGCTTTAAAACCAACGGTGTGGCAGCCGTCGCAGTGGATGTTGTAGGGTTTTTGACGCCAGTTCCAGATCGAGTAGGGTTCCCAGGCGCGCTTTGGAACGTTCCAGTATTTGGGCAGGACGTAGAGGTCGCCGTCGATGCGTTTCAAATATTTCTGCACCCAGTGGTTGCCCACGGTGTAGTCGATGTCTTCCGGCGCGAAAGGGATGTCGTCGCCAAAGTCGTCGGCCAGGATGGAGAAGGGGTCGCGCTTGGCATCGACCAACATGCGCGCATGGGGGGTCAGGCGCCACTGGGCATAGACTTTGGGGTGGCACTCGCGACACGAATCGCTGCCGGAGAAGCCCTCCCGGCCCCCGAATTCAGCGATGGCGACCCCGGTAGCCATTAGACAAAACACAGCAACAGCCGCGAGGGCCAAGCTTTTTTGCACACTTCTTTTCATTTCTAAACCCTCAGGCGGTATCCCTGCCGTTCGATGCGTTATTTGGTGGCTCAAATATACAGGGTAGTGCGATTTTTAACAAGGCGGCGCTAGCCCAAGTTGAGCTGTTGCCACGAGGCCCCGATGGTGTGACAATGGGGTGGGAGATAAACTTATGACTTTACGCAATAATCCGATTGAATCCAAAGAAGAGGCGGCAGAGTGGTTTGCACTGCTTGCCGTCGAAAAACGCTTTGCCCTCGACCTGGAGGCCGATGGCTTTTTCAGCTACGAGGACAAGATCTGCCTCGCGCAGTTCGCCACTCTGGACGAGTGCGCCCTGGTAGACCCCCTGGCCGACCGCGAGTGCCTTGCCCCCCTCGGACCACTTCTGGCCGACGGCGCAATCGAGAAGATCTTTCACGGCGGCGACTACGACATACGCCTCTTGAAAAAGGGCTACGGCTTCGCCGTGGAGAACCTCTTTGACACGATGATCGCCTCGCAGCTGCTCGGACGCGAGCCGACAAAAAGTACCAGCGCGCCGACTGGTCAAAACGCCCCATTGAAGCCGAGATGCTCCACTACGCCGCCACCGACGTACTGCACTTGGTAGAGCTTCGCGACATCCTGGCAGCCGAGCTCGATAAGCTGGGCCGCATGGGGTGGGCGCGCGAAGAGTTCGCCCTTATGGCCGCCGTCGAGCCGGGGCCACCCAAAAAGCAGTGGTGCCTCGACGTGAAGGGAGCCAACAAGCTCTCCCCACGCGAACTGGGAGTGCTGCAGGGGCTCTTAGAGCTTCGCGACGAGACTGCGCGCGCCTGGAACCGCCCCCACTTCAAGGTCCTCTCAAACAACGTCCTTATAGAATGGGCAAAAACGCCGCCGCAAAAACGCCATCAGGTGATCGAGACCAGAGGTGCCGGGCGCAGCGTTTTGGCGAAGCTGGCTTCAGGGGTGTTGGAGGCGGTTGAGATCGCTCTGGCGCTCCCCGAGGATCAACTGCCGCAGCGCCCCGCGCCCACCAAACGCGCTGTCCCCACCGATGAAGAGAAGAAGAAGCTCAAAAACCTTAAAGTCGCCCGCGACAAGGTGTGCGCCGCCCTGGGGATCAACGGCGGCCTGGTGGCAAACGCCGCTACTCTGGGACGCCTGTCGGCGGCTTCGCCCGAGACAGCGCTGGACGAAGCCAAGACATTGCTGAAGGGGTGGCAGTGGGAGGTACTTGGCGATATCCTTACTAAAGAGCTGAAAACCTGAAAATGGGGAGTGTACAGATGGTCCGCGTACTGATAAAACGCAAGGTCGTAGAAGCGATGGAGCCAGTATTTCACCAGGGGCTGAGAGAGGCGCGAAAAACTGCGGTGGGCTTTCCCGGCTATATCTCGGGCGAGACACTTCGCGACATCGCGAACCCCCACCACCACGTAATCATCTCCACCTGGCGCTCGGCAGAAGATTGGGAACGCTGGCTGACATCGGAAGAGCGCCAAAGGGTAGACGCCGCAGTGGGGCCCTGCCTTGAGGAGCCGGAGACCTATATGGTGATGGAGGCGATGTAGCCCCTGCCGCGTCGCCCGACGACGATAAAAAAAGCCCCCCTGCGCCAGCTGACGTAGGGGGGCTTTTTTATTACGACAATATTCCTACTCAGGCGACGCCCAGGCAAGGGCGCCGTCGGCCATATTCATGGTGCGGTTGGCGTAGGCCGCGCAGGCTTCGCTGTGGGTGACCATCAACACCGTCATCCCCTGTTCGTTGAGCTCTTTCAAGAGCTTCATCACCTCGCCGGTGTTTCTGGAATCGAGGTTGCCGGTGGGCTCGTCCGCCAGCAAGAGCGGTGGATCATTGACCACCGCGCGCGCCACCGCCACGCGCTCTTGTTCGCCCCCCGATATCTGGTTGGGCAGCCGGTCGATCTTGTCTTCAAGCCCCACCCGGCCCAGGGCACGCGTCGCCATTTCACGTTGCGTGCGCTGGGCTATCCTGGTGGTCGCCAACGGCAGCATCACGTTCTCGCCGATGGTCAGGTACTCCACCAGATTGAAGTTCTGGAAAACAAACCCCAGGAACTCGCGCCTGAAATCGGCGCGCTGCTCAGAGCCCAGACCGTAGACGTCGATGCCGCCCACCTCTAGGCTGCCGCGTGTAGGACTGTTGAGCCCGCCGAGGATGGAGAGCAGGGTCGATTTACCCGACCCAGATTCACCCATGATCGAGACGAACTCGCCCTCTTCTATCGTAAAACCGGCCTCGGAGAGCGCGGTAACCACGGCGTCGCCCGAGCCATATTCTTTCGAAAGCCCTTCGGCTTTTATCAATGTATTCATAGTTTATCTCCCCTACAGCGCCCGAAGCGCTTCGTTGGGATCGAGCCTGGTGGCCGCCAACGCAGGATACGCGCTGGAGACGAGCCCCAATAGCAGGGCCAGCCCCACCGCCCCCGCAGCCATCACGGGGTCGAGCGGGAGCGCCACTGCGCGCCCTTCGGTGAAAGCGGGCAGCGCAAACTTCGTGATCAGAAGCCCCAGCGGATAGCCAAGCACACCGGCCACCAAGGATAGACAGGCGGATTCGGTGAAGATGATCTGCACCACATGGGACTTTCTAAACCCCAGCGCGCGAAAGACCCCGATCTCGGAGGTGCGCTCGCGCACGCTGCCCATCATCGTCACCAGCACCATGAGGCTGCCCACAAAAAGCATCACCGCAGAGACGCCCAGCGAGAACTTTTTTAGCTGGCCCAGCGCCGCCATCCGCCCCTTGACCACCTGTTGAATCGCCATCACCTTGGCCGAAGGCAGCGCACCTGAGAGCTGATTGACCATGTCGTCGATGGGACAATCCTTGCACAGCGCGGCCACCTCGACCATCGAGACCCTGCCCTCTTTGCCAAAGAGGGTCTGGGCGGTCTTGAGGTCGGTGAAAAGCAGCTGATCGTCCTGAGAGCCGGTAGAGGCCAAGATCCCGGAAACTGTCAACTCGCGGCCCGCCACAAAAAGAGTGTCGCCCCTGGCGAGTCCCAGAATACGCGCGGCCTCTACCCCCGGCATAACTTCATCGGGGCCGGGCAATTCGCCCTCCACCTTCCACCAGGGTTTGAGGATCCCGACCACTGAGGTGTCCACCCCGGCACAGAGCACCCGCTTGTCGCCAATTTCTGCGACCCCAAGTACCAGCGGCCCCACGCCGGCCACGTTGCCCGCGTTCTCGATGTTGGCTATCGCTGCCAGATCGGCCTCCAGAAGTTCTTCCATCTCGAAGCTGACCCCGCCCAGCGACATCCCCCCGTAGGAGAGCGACAGGGTCTCTGTTTTGGGGACGACGAGGATGTTGGCGCCGAATTTCTCCAGCTTGTGGTTTATGTCATGCGTCATCGCCTCCACCAGGGTGCGCATGGTGACGACCGTAGAGACGGCGATGAGGAGCCCGGCGACGAGAAAGATCGCCTTGCCCTTACGGCGTCGCAGGTTCAAAAGCGCTATATCGGTCAGGCGCATCTGCTAACCCTTTTGGCCGAGCTCGAAATACTTGCGCCCCTCTTCGATATCCTCAAACTTGATCCTGACCTTGCCGTCCACCACTACGCGCTTTAGCGGCGAGGGGTTGCAACCACCCTTTACCTCCATGATCTTCGTGGAGGCAAAGCGCATGCGGCAGTTGTTGCAGACCATCTCGTCGCCCTCCTGATGGTACCCCTTGCCCGAGCGCCAGCATGCATCGCAGGCATCGAGCGCCGAGCGGATTACGCCGTCACTGCTCTTCAGGATGAAGTAACGCATGGCGAGCCCGTCGGAGGTTACATGCTTGTAAAAATGGGCCTTGCCGTCCTCAAACTCCGAGACGGGCAGGACGACCTCCCGGACCTGGGCTGTAGCGGCAGGCTGCGGTTGCACCTGGGCAGCCTGGGGAGAGTAAGCTTCTTTTTCGGTTTTGCCGCCGACCATAAAGGCTCCGAAGACGCCAAGGGCCACGACCGCCCCCAAAATCGCCAGAGTTCTGGATTTGCCATTCTTTTTACCGGTCACCGCAGCGCGCTTGGCCGCGAATTTGTCATTCTTGTTGTTGTCAGACATTGGTACTTCTCCTCTTTATACAGAGCCGCCACACCACGGGTTCGCATCAAGCCAGGCACGAACAGACGCTATAATCCATTAAAATAACTGTATTAATTGATTTGTTTTTTGACAACGGCACAGGCGCAGCGCGTCTATCGCCGAAGGGGAAGAGCTTCTAACAGAGTATTACCTGAAGGAGGATGGTTCGATCGGTGGGCAGCGGTGGCCCCGTAGGCGCTATGCTGAAGCGCCCGCGAGGCTGGGCGCTCTGAAGGGTAGATACCTGTAAAAATGTCGGCAGCGCCAGCGCTTTTCCGGGCCGCACCTCTTTAATGTTTTGCTCGGAAGAGACCGCTACCAGCGGTTTGCGCTGGTGTGTGGCGCGCTCCCAGCCGCAGTTGCCCACATCGTCGCTGCAACAGCAGCAACCGGGCATATCTTGGGTAAACTGCACCTCTACTACTGCGGTAGGCGCACAGCAGGACATACCGCAAGCGCGGCTCATGCCCGGCCAGCCCGCAAGGACCAGCGCCAAGACCAGAAGTACAGTCGATATCCTCAAACGCATATAGTTGCTTCTCCTTATCCTGAAAAAGTAAACTTCCAAACACACAATGTCAAGTTAGACGCTGTAGTTTTACATGTCGAGTCCACCCGCACCTTACCACTTGACAGCCAGGGGGGTCTCTTCGTAGCTTTAAGCGATTGAGTGTTACAACGAGCCAATGCCGATTTAAGGATATACGCATGTCAGACCAAACTAAGGATTCACCCGACGAACTCCTGGGCAAGTCCAGAGCAGAGATCGACCGCATCGACGCAGGGATATTAAAACTTCTGGCCGAGCGGCGCGACGCGGTGGGGGACGTGGTGAAGATCAAAAACGCCCACGGCCTGCCGGTCTACCATCCCGCCCGCGAAGAAGACTTGATCTCGCGACGACGCAGCGACGCCGAAAAGCTGGGGCTGTCGCCCGACATGGTAGAAGATATCCTGCGCACGGTGCTGCGAAGCTCGCGCATAACCCAGACCAAATCGCTGGTCGGCCGCGCAGTGCGCCCCGGCGCAAAGGTTCTTCTGGTGGGTGGACGCGGCGAGATGGGGGTCTGCCTAGGCGACTGGTTCAGAAAGGCGGGCTACGATGTGCGTATCCTCGACAAAGAGGACTGGCCCGACGCAAAAAGGCTCTGCGAAGGCGTTGACTTGGCCATCCTCGCCGTGCCCATCGCGCTTACCGGCGAGCTCGCGCACCGCATCGCGCCGCTCCTCGCGCCAAAGTGCATCCTCGCCGACATCACCTCGATAAAGGCTGGCCCGCTCAAAGCGATGCTGGAGGCGCACAGCGGCCCGGTAGTCGGCCTGCACCCCATGTTCGGCCCCACAACTCACGCGTTGGACAAACAGATAGTGGTGGTGACCGAAGGGCGCGACCCCGACAGCTGCAAGTGGGTAGTGGAGCAGCTTGCCGACTGGGGGGCGGTTATCGTGGCGGCGAACGCCGAGGAGCACGACGAGATGATGGACATGGTGCAGGGGCTTCGCCACTTCGCCACCTTCACCTTCGGACAATTCCTCTGCCGCTCAAAGGTGAACCTGGCGCGCACCCTTGAGTTCTCCAGCCCCATCTACCGTCTGGAGATGGGGATGGTCGGGCGCCTCTTCGCCCAAGACCCCGAGCTGTACGCCGACATCATCTTCTCGACCCCCGAGCGCCGAAAACTCCTCATCAAATATGTCGAGGTGATGCACGAGAACCTGAAGCTGCTGGAAAACGCCGACGAAGAAGCGTTCATGGAAGAGTTCCGGGAGATCGCCGAGTGGTTCGGCCCCTTCGGAGATCAGGCGATCCGCGAATCGAGCTACCTCATCGACAAGATGATCGAGCGGTTCTAGCCGTTGCGAACAGGCGGGGGGACGGGGTCTTCCGGTTACCTTTTGGTT
>CAXMSR010000078.1:0-6831 GCA_964195725.1 uncultured Kiloniellaceae bacterium
CGCTCATCCCCTTCGGGCTGCTCTTTGGCGGGGTAAAGGCCCTGACCAATCCGCGCTATCGTACAGGTTGGTTGGGGCGGTTTGGTTTTTGGCAGGGTGGACAAAAGGGCACCATCTGGGTGCATGGGGCCAGCATGGGCGAGATACGCGCCGCCGCGCCGCTGGTGCGCGCGCTAAAAGAGCGCGGCGTCCCCCTTACCCTTAGCGCCACCACCGAAGCTGGCGTGGCGCAAGCCACCGCGCTGCTCGGCAGCGATCACCCAAACGGCGGCGCGCACTATCTTCCCTTCGATCTCATTCCCTGCCTTATTCTGGCGCTTCGCAACAGACGCCCAAGGGCGCTGGTGATTGTAGAAACCGAGCTGTGGCCCGGCCTCTTGTGGCTCATGCGCAAGCGCGGCGTCCCGACGATACTGCTCACCGCGCGCATCTCCGAGCGCTCGTATCCGCGTTACCGTCGGATAAAATTCCTGGTGGCGTGGATGCTTGATGGCTTTGAGTCGATTCAGGCGCAGTCGGCCACCGACGCTCAGAGGTTGCTCGAGCTCGGCGCTCCCCCGGAAAAAGTAAAAGTTCGCGGCAACATGAAGTTCGACCTCGCCCCGCCCGACACCGCCGACCCGGTGGCAGCGCTGCTAAAGAGTGTCAGCGCCGACGGGCTGAGGATTTTTGTCGCGGGCTCGGTTCACCCCGGAGAAGCGGGCGAGGTGGCGCGCGGCGTAAAATTGCTCATGGACAGAGGAGTCGAGCTTGGCTTCATCGTCGCCCCGCGCCATCTGGAGAAGTTGGGCGAAGTGGAGAGCGAACTCGCGCAGGCGGGTTTTAAAGCGTCCGTTCGCTGGAGCTCGCTCGAAGAGGGGCAAGAGCCCCGCGCCGCTGCACTGGCAAACGCCATGAAAGCGGGCAGGCCGATAGTGGTGGACGGTTTCGGCCTCCTGGGCAGCCTCTACGGCGGCGCGGGGGTGAGCTTTGTGGGCGGAAGCCTCGTGGAGGTGGGTGGGCACAACCTCCTGGAGCCGCTCAACTGGGGGGTGCCGGTGCTCTTTGGTCCCCACATGCAAAACGCCCCCCAGATCAGAGACGAGATAGTGGCGCGAGGCCTTGGGCAAGAGGTAGGAGGCGGCAGTGAACTCGCCGAAAAACTCGCAAGCTACCTGAATGACGACGCGCGGCTAGCTGAGATTTCGGCAACCGCCGGACATCTCTTCGAGGCCAACAGGGGCGCGGTAGACGCCGCCCTTGAAGTGTTGGAAAAATGCGGAGCCCTCGCCGCTACCCCGGATACCGGCAGCGCGGTGAAAGTGGAGGACTCTTGAAGAGTCTGCGTGCGGCGATAGAGCGTTTTCTCGACTCCGACACCCCCGGTCTGTTGACACCGCTGGCCTGGGTGCTTACGCCGTTTGCATGGCTGAATGCTCGCCTTCAAAAGTCAAGGAGAGCGTCCTATCGCACCGGCAAGGCGTCTAGCGACCACCCCGGCGTGCCCACCGTCTGCGTCGGCAACATAACCGCTGGCGGCACCGGCAAGACCCCGCTGGTTGAAGAAGTTTGCGCTCTTTTTAAAGAGCTGGGGCTAAAGCCTGCGGTGATAAGCCGGGGTTACGGCGGCGCGCTGGAAGGAAGCGTGGCCGTGGTCTGCGACGGCAGCAAAATACTCCTCGACGCCGCCCAGGCGGGGGACGAGCCGGTGCTCTTGGCGCGCAGGCTGGGCGACACCCCCGTCGTTATCTCGTCCAAGCGCATCGAAGGCGCGCGGCTTGCCATCGACACGCTGGGTGCCCAGGCGCTGGTGCTGGACGACGGCTACCAGCACTTAAAGCTCGCGCGCGACCTCGACATCGTCGTCCTCGACGCCACGCGCCCCTTTGGAAACGGCAATTGCCTGCCCAGAGGACTCTTGCGCGAGCCGCCCTCGGCGCTGGCCGACGCCGGGGCGCTGGTGCTGACACGCGCCGACGGATTAAAACCGGTAGACTTGGAGAGGGTTAAGAGCCAGCTTCGGCAGTACAATAGCTCGGCCCCCATAATCGTCGCGGCCCACCGCCAGGACTGTGTTGTGGAGTGGCTTGATGGCGAGCGTAGCGAACTTGAGTGGCTGGAGGGCAAAAAGCTGGTGGCCTTTGCCGGGATCGGAAAGCCAGCCGCCTTTTTCGGGCAGCTAGAAGAGGCGGGCGCGCAACTTGTTCACACCAGAGCGTTTGCCGACCACCACGCCTACACCGTCGATGAGCTTTGCGAACTGACACAGAGAGGTCGCAAGCTCGGAGCCGCCGCGCTGATAACCACCGAGAAGGACGCGGTGCGTTTGCGCCACTTTCTGCCCCTTGAGTTGCCGTTAAAAGTCGTACCCCTGCGGGTAGAGATAACCCAAGTCGATCGCGATACGCTGAAGACGCTCTTGAAGGGCGTAATTGACAGCCATCGCTGACACAACCCTATAGGTCTTCCCAATGAGAGAGCTGACAACAGAGGAAATCGAGGCGATAAAAGCCGCCGCCGCCAATCGCACGGCGCTGGTCGAGGCCACCTGGCGCGAGCTTCACGCCATCCCCGAGCCCTCCAGGGCCGAACACAAGACGACCCGCTACATCAGCGAATTTCTCGCGGCGCGCGGGATCGGGTTCACGCCGACCACAACCACCGGTACAGGCGGGATAGCGGTGGTGGGCGAGGGCGAGTTCAGAGCTATTTTGCGAGCCGCCATCGATGCGCTGGAGGTCGTCAAGCAGACGGGGCTGGAGTTCGCCTCTACAAATCCGGGGTTCATGCACGCTTGCGGCCACGACGTACATACGGCTTCACTTCTGGTGGCCGCCGACGCCCTGGCCTCTGGCGAAGTGGAGTTCGAGGGGCGCGTGGTCTTTCTGTTTCAACCGGCGGAAGAACGCTATGGCGGCATGTTGGAGCTTTTAAACAGCGGGCTTCTTGAGAGCTATCCGGCAAAGCATGCCTTCGCGCTGCATGTGTGGCCCAAGATGGTGGCGGGTGAGGTAGGCGTTAGCCAGGGCCCGGTGATGGCCGGAAACGACACCGTCAAATTGACAGTGATCGGAAAAAGCGGCCACGGCGCACACCCCCACGAGTGCATCGACCCCATCGTAGCGGCGGCCAATATAATCACCGCTCTACAGACGGTAGTTTCCCGGCGCGTCAACCCCAAGGAGTCCGTCGTACTCACCTTCGCCATGATCCACGGAGGCACGGTCGTCAACGCCATCCCCGAGCGCGTCGAAATCTCCGGCTCGCTGCGCTGGCTGACCCCAGAAGTGCGAACGCTGATCCACACAGAGATAGAGCGGATAGCCGTAAACACCGCGCGGGCCTACGGGGCCGAGTGTGAAGTGGAGATAACTGCGGGCTATCCGCCCAACGTGAACGACCACGAGGTAGCGGGGACAATACGGGACGCGCTCAGCCATGTGCTGGGGCAGGACAAGGTGGTTCAGAGCCCGGCGACGATGGGCTCCGAAGACATGAGCTATCTGTCGCAGCGCATACCGGGGTGCTATGTAACCCTGGGGGCGGGCAGCCCCGACGGGCAGACCAAGCCGCTGCACAACCCCGGCTTTGTGCCCGACACGAGCTGCTTTGAGACGGCGGTGACGCTCTTTCTCACCGCCGCAGTGGTGCTTTAGCCGTTTACAAAAAGGCCCGTTAGTCTTTTACCAGGTGTTTCAATATCCTCAGGTCTTCGTCGCTGAACTCTGCGCCTAGCTTTCTCATCCGCATAAGAAGGGCTTCCCTGCCTTCGGCGCTGGTCCTGCCCAGCTCATTCCAGCGCTCAAGGGTGTGGCAGGTTGTGCACTTTGCGTTTAACACTTTATCGACGGCGATCTTGTCTGCCCGGGCTAGCGCCTTATCTTCCGAGTTAGAGCATCCGAAAGAGGCCAAGAGCGCAGCAGCTGTGATAATACCCACTAAAATTCGCATATTTACTATCCCTCTCCATATCATAACGGCACCAAACCGCCGTGAGTTTCAATAAATACGGCCAACATAAAAGGTAGCCGCTATAAAATATCGCTAAAAAAGTCAGCGATTAAGGCCGTCGTTGCGCGTCTAGGGCCAAGTCTTGCGTCTGGGGTGCATTGCTGCCGTGCGACCCTCCTAGCCGTGCCCACCCGACCATGCCGCCTTGTCGCGCCCCTAACCGGCTGCCGGGTTTAACGCTGTTCCTCTTAGCTCTCCGCCCACTTGGCCCAAGTCGTGTCGCCGAAAGTCTCGCTCATTTTTTCGAGCAGCGTCACCTCTATCTCGTCGCTGGAGAGGTCGGGGGCCACTATCCGTCTTATAACTTCGCCCATAGTCGTGGACTCGGGGCTGATGGCGGGGATCAGTGCCGCGTCCTCTTCGCAGGTGGCGGTGGTCAGCCCGGCCTTGGTCAGAACATCAACAAGGCGGCGGCCCTCTACCGGGTGGAGCCCTGCGTCTTCGATCAGCTCGACCACCGTTAGCGGCGGGTGGCCTTGGGTGAAGTTAGCCGAGAGCCTTTTGAGTATCTTTAGCGCGGCGCCCATGCGGGGGGTCCACAGCTCTTCGCCGCCGCGAAGGTATCTGCCCCTGCCGGGCAGCTCGACCACGCAGGCCAGCTCGGCCCCGACCAACACGATGCACCACCCGACGTAGACCCAGACGAGGAAGGCGGGCAGCTGCGCCATGGTGCCGTAGATGGCGTTGTATTTGGCGACGCCGATCTGGAAATTGATGTAGGTCCACTCTGTCGCCTGCCAGAAGATCGCCGCCACCATCGCCCCGGACAGCGCCGCCTTCATCCCCACGCGCCGGTTTGGTAGCACCAGATAGGCTGCGGCAAAGGCCGCACATTTGATGAAATAGGGCGAGATCGAGTAGATAATGGGCAGCGCCACCTCCACCGCCCCCTCGACTGCGCCAAGGCCGGACAGGTACTTTTGCACCTGTCCGGTGGTGGCTATGCTGGCCGAGAGGATGATAAGCAGCGGGCAGAGCACCATTATGGTGGTGTAGTCGGTAAAGCGTCTCATGGCGCTTCGCCCCTGGGTCACGCCCCAGATGTCGTTGAAGGATTTTTCGATGTTGCCGATGACTGCGATGGCGGTGAGCGCCAGGGTAATCAACCCAGCCACGCCAAGCCCCGTCATCTGGGTGCGGTCTACGTATTCGATTATCTTTGTGGCGATCTCTTGATGAGCTTTGGCGAAGTGCTCGATGATGATCGGCTCAAGGCGCTGCTGGATGCCCAGCCCCTTTAGCACCGCGAAGGCCAGCGAGAGAAGGGGCACGATGCTGAGCACCGTCGAGAACGCCAGCGCCGAGGCGCGCAGCGGCCCCTTGTCGCTCCGAAACTTCCACAGCGCCACCATCAGGGTGCGCGTCCACTCCAGCGGCAGCGGCTTTTCTTGCGCCGACCAGAGAAAGTCGTTTAACGCTCCCTTGATGCCCTTGTTCTTCTCCAACGCTGCGCTCATCTTTTCCACTGCAGATTAAAAAAGCTTCAGCTGGCCCGCCCTGTCTCCGGTCGCCTCCGAGGGGTCGCCCTCTTCCTCCGAAGTCGCGTCAACTTCAATACTACCCTGATCGAGCGTTTGTGCCAAAAGCTTTACCAGCACGTCCTCGCCGACCACCTCTATACCCAACTGGGCTGCCTTGGTCGCTTTCGATCCGGCGTCGGCCCCGGCCACCACCAGCGAGGTCTTTTTTGAGACCGACGCGGCCACCTTGGCCCCCAGCCGTATGAGGCGCGCCTTGGCCTCTTCGCGCGACAGGGTCTCAAGTTTGCCGGTCAGCACTATCGTCTGGCCTTCAAGGGGGCGCGCGCCGGTCTGCGCCGCGACCGCTTCAGCGCTCACGCCCTGCTCGATCATCTTCTGGAGCGACGCTATGTTGGCCTCGTCTGAGAAAAAGGCGCTAACGCTCGCGGCCACCTCCGGCCCCACGTCCTCCACCTCTATCAGCTCTTCTTGCGAAGCGTCGCCCACAGCCTCAAGCGTGATAAAGTGCAGCGCCAGCGCAGCCGCCGTAGCCTCGCCGACGTGGCGGATGCCCAGGGCGAAGATGAAGCGGGCCAGCGGCCTGACTTTTGCCGCTTCGATCGCTGCGACCAGATTCTCGGCGCTCTTGTCGGCCATCCGCTCCAGCCCCGCAAGCTGCGCGTGGTCGAGGCGGAAGATGTCGGCCATATCTTTTACCAGCCCCTTGTCCACTAGCTGATCGATCAGCTTTAAGCCAAGGCCGTCGATGTCCATGGCGCGGCGAGAAACGAACTGCTTAAGCCGCCCTTTGATCTGCGCCGGGCAATCAAGCCCCTCGCAGCGGTAGGCGACTTCGCCGGGGTCGCGTACCACGCGCGCTCCGCACTCGGGGCAATTCTCGGGCATGACGAAGGCACGCTCGGTGCCGTCGCGCTTGTCGGTTAAGGGCCTCACCACCTGGGGGATGACGTCTCCGGCGCGCTGGATGATGACGGTGTCGCCGATCAGCACTCCCTTTCGCTCGATCTCGTCCATATTGTGAAGGGTGGCGTGGGCGACGGTTACCCCGCCGACGCTCACCGGATCAAAGGTCGCCACCGGGGTGACGGTGCCGGTGCGCCCTACGCTTGGCAGGATGTCCAAGAGCCTGGTCTCGGCCTGCATTGGTTTAAACTTGTAGGCCACCGCCCACCGTGGCGACCGGCTCTTCTCGCCGAGGCGGCGCTGAAGCTCAAGGCTGTCGGTCTTTATGACGCAGCCGTCGATCTCGAAGGGGAACTCGCCACGCCCGTTGTCGATCCCCTCGCAATAGGCGGCGATTTTGGCGGCACCCGTAACACGCTCGCGCTTGTGCGCCGTGCGAAACCCCCACTCTCCCAGG
>CAXMSR010000079.1:0-6736 GCA_964195725.1 uncultured Kiloniellaceae bacterium
TTTCTCCAGCTTAACCACCGCCTCGTTGAATGAAACGATAGTCTCGGCGACGTCCCGCATTGCGTTGTCGCTCAGTCTGGTGGTCGAGCCCTCGCCCTTGACACGCAGCGCAAAGCGATTGCGCAAAAAGGTGTTGCCCGTCATCACCAGCTGGCTCTCCTTGGCCAACATGCCGCCCAGCAGGGTATCTTCTACAGTGTTGTCCTTGAAGGTGAGCTGGCACCGAAAGCCGTGGACGGCGAAGAGGTTTCCCTGGAAAATGTTGTCCTCGATCAGCACCGTCGAGTCGCGCATCCTGATCGCCTGTTTGTTGCCCACAAAACGGTTTGAGACGATGGTGGCCCGCTCGCTCTCCTGAAACTGGAGGCCGCGCAGGTTGTCTTCAAAGAGAGAATCGGTGACGGCGAAGGTTGCGAAATGAGCGTGCAGCGGCTGAATGCCGTGGCGAAAGACGGTGTGGACAAAAGCGTTGTCGGCGTCCTCGGAGGCGATGATGCTGACCTTGTCCCAATCCCCGGCGCGCGGCGACAGCTCAGCCGACTCGAAAACCACCGGGCGCTCTTTAGTGCCCTGGCTGCGGATTGAGCCCAGCACCAGAAGTTCGCCCTCGCCCAACCCGTCGCTGTTGGTGTCGATGCGGCGAAAGGCGACGTGCGTACCCGGCGACAAGCGGAGCATAGAGCCCGGCGGCACCGTCACGCGCCCCGACACCACCACCCTGCCCGACCAGACCTCTTCGCCGTTCACGGTGTATTCGCCCAAGAGCTCACGTTCGCCTTCGGCCCTGGCGCCGGCAGCTTCAGAGGACTTCTCCTGAAAATCATCTTGCTTCAACAGAGGCGTAAACCCTGAAAACTTCAGGTAATCGGAGTCTTCAGAGGCGCTGACCTCGATCCCGGCGATGCGCTTTTGAGGGCCGCCCACCCCCGTCATGTCGAGCACGCCCACCTCGCACCCGGACACCTTTACCCCTGTGGCTTTGACCACGGCACCGACCCCGGCAACGAGGCCGTGTCTGCAATCGCGTATCGTTACGTCGGAGAGTTCAACGATAGAGCCAAGGGCCAAAAGAGCCTCGTCGGCCCCGGTGATGCCCGCCCCGCGAAGCTGCACGTTTGCGCCCGGCGCAGCCACAATGCCGCCCCAGGAGGACTCCAGCGGAGCGAAGCTGACCGGCTGGGCAGCTGTACCCGCCACCTTCAACGTCCCCTCCACCGCCAATTCGGTATCGGGGTTCCACATCTGCGGATCGGTCTTTGTGCTAAGCGCCTGTCCGAAGAGTATCGTTGCCCCGGCCTCGATGGTGAGGGTAGCCCCCTCTGTCACCCGGACATCTTCGTCGAGCGTCACCTCGCCGCTCCAGCTGGTGTCGGAGCTGATCGTCAGGGCTTGGCAAATGCAGGGAACGAAAATAAGCAGCGCAACAAGGGAGAGGATGCAGACAGACAGCGTACTGCCATAGCGGGTTTGGACAGAGAGGGGGCGGGCACAGAAGGTTCGGCTACAAAGACCTTGGGCAACGCGGCCCAAGACCCCTTTTAGGGCCGGGGAGGTTAAAAGCCCCCTACGTGAGCGCGACATCGCACCGCTCTGAAATAGTCCTGATCCTCTTCATCTCTCTGTCAAACTCCCGGCGTCGGCGATCAGCGGCCAGCTTTGCGGTATCTAAAAAAAGGGGTGTGCGCTCCCCGCCCGGTGTGCTCCGGGAAGTATACTCCTTTTTGCCGCCGCCCAGCGAGCGAGCAGGCGGGCAGGCAGGCGGACAGGCGGGGGCGGGCGCGCTACTGCCTCTGGCGCTGACGCCTCTTTACCACCCAGGCCCCCGAGACGTACTTTACGACCATCGAGTTATTCCTCAAAAAAGCCGCCATCGATTGCGTGGCGACATTGTACTGCCTAGTGGCCGCCAAAAAATCGGCTACTCCCCCGATAAAGTCGGGCTCATTCTGAGCGATGCTCCTCAGCCGGGTAAAAGAGCGCCACAGCAGGAGCAGGGAAGACTCGGTCGTCATGATCTCCAAGAGGACCGGCGGGCGCATCCGTACTGCCTCGGCGATGTCGTCGGTCATATCGATGGCGTAGGCCCTGAGCGACTCGGAGGCTGTCTCGTCGAGGATCAGGGCTTGCAGCATATTCCAGTCAACGCGGTCCCACCTCTTCAGCGCGCTTAGCGCCGCACTTCTGAGATGCGGCAAATATTTGGGCTCAAGAAACACTGCAATCTCTCCGCCCACCTGGGGGGAGAGCTCGTGTACCCTCAGCCGGGAGATGGAGCGCACGGCCTCGGCGAGGACGTTTTGGCTCTCCGAGGTCAGCGCCTTTTGCAGAAAGATCATGTGGCTAAGCCGGGTCCAGCGGCGTGTGGCTTTGAGGGCATCGACTTTAATGCGCCAATCGACGTCGCGCTCTAAAAAAGCCAACACCTCCTTTACAAGGGACTCTTCGCTTTTTTCACCCACCAGACGGATGGCTGTTCGGTACACCTGGGGGGAAGCGTCGCCGAGTATATCGCCCAGCAGCGCCACATGTTCCTTCACCAGAGGCGGCTCTAGCCCCCGAAATATCTCGTCTAGCGCCCTCGCCCTCAGCACCCCCGGCTTGGCGGTGTCGCGAAGATAAGCGCGAAGGTCGTTGTCGTTTTTGCCGGCTCCGGCCTCGGCGATCAGGGCTTCGAGCTGAAGCCTTTCATCCACGACGCCTGCGACCAGACGCAACCCCTCCTGCCCCGCCAAAGCGTGGGGAGCCAGCCACAACACCACCACAAGGGTGGCCAGGACTTTAAACGGCAATAGACGGCGCTTCAGAGTGTTCAAAGGGCTCCTTACATCGTCGGGAAGAAGACGAAGGGGTAAGTTACCGTTATTGTCTTTGGCGACACCGGAGGAAAGGTCCAGCGCCTCACGCGCGCGAGGATCGCCTTTTCAAGGGCCGGAGCGTCCATAGTCGCCTCCTTCACCTTGGCCTCGACCACGTTGCCGTCGGGATCGATCGTGATCGATATCGTGATCTTGCCCTCCAAATCGGGGTTCTTGCGCAGCTCGCGGTTGTAGAGGTAGCGCAGCCCGCCCAGGTAGGTCTCCACGGTGCGGTGTACCACCGACATCGCCTCCTTCATGGAGAGCTCGTCGAACTCGGCGGTGTCGATCGACTCAATTTCGGCGTCGATGCTCTTATCGAGCGCCACCACATGATCGGAAGCTGCCGCAGCGCTGCGGGCGGCCTCGTCCAGCACGCCGTCGGCGTCGATCTTCTGCCCCTTCCAGTCGCCCTCTGCGCGGCCTGCCCGAATGCCCTTAACCTTGTCGAGCACCTTGTCCAGATCAGAGGCCCTTGCGCTGCCGCTGAGGATCGCGCTGGAGCGCCTGGCCGTCGCGGCGCTGCCACGTCCGCCCAAGACCCCCAAGAGCCCCTTTTTGGCGACCTCTTTGCGTATAGACTCGCGGCGCTCTTCAATCGTCTGTGGTTTTTCTTCCGGCTCGGCGGCCTCTTCTGCGACCTCTTCGGCCTTCTCTTGCTCTTCCTTGACCTCTTCCACCGGTTTCTCTTCCGCCTCGGCGGTCTCCTCTACGACCTCCTCGGCCTTTGCCTCCTCTTTGGCCTTGGCCTCGTCCTCTTTTTTCTTATCCATCTCTTTTTTCACCCTGGTCTTGGCCTGGGGCGCTTGATAGATAAGCTTGGCGAAGCGCTCGGCCACCGCCTCGGGCTTTACATCGTCGGGCACATGCGTTGTGGCCAGGATGAAACAGAACCACCCCACCACCGCGTAGACAAACCAGGAAAAGAGCGCATAGGGGAGCTCGTCGCGAGGCAGGATCGATCTTTTGAAACGCAGCGGCACGCCGGTGCGGGTGACCTTCTCGCTCACCACGACGGGCGGCGGCGGGCCAAAGTGGAAATTGATATTCAGCCCACGGTAGTTGAACCAGCCCGACATCTCGCGGGTGAGCTGGACTTTTTTATTCCACCCCTTGCCCTCTACCAACCCCCATGCTTCGAGGTCTTCCAGCTTCAGGGTGGAATCACCAGCGTGAACTTCGCCGACCATGTCGGGCCGAAGCATAAGCTGCGCGCCGCCCTTGGCGGACTTGAAGAGGTACTCGATCTTGTCCACCCCATCAATGGGATAGGAGATCTCGATCCCCAGCGCAGGCCCCCACCTGACGTTGCCGCTGCGGCTGGCGACGCTGCGAACGGGCTTGGCGCCGCCCATCTCGACCTCGACCAGCAGGTGGGTCTTCTTGACGTTTGCAGGTTTCACCGCTTCGACGGGGTTGCCCATCATTATTCCTTAAATACCGCGAGGGACTGGTTGACGTACTGAGCCTCCCCGGCGGTGTAGATGATCTTTTTCAGCAGCCTGAAGGGTACCTTCCGGTCGCCCTGGAGGATTATTTCGCCAGTGAAATCAACTGCTTCGTTTATCTCGGCTACAGCCTGGAGGCGGCTTGCGCTTTCGCTCAGCACTACATAAAGGGGTTCGATCAACATCTCGTCGCTCTCTATATAGGGGACGATGTCGTCGATCAGCAACTTTCCGTCCACGTAGAGAGCGTCGCCGTTAAAGCCGACGGAGACGGCGGGATGTATCTCTTCTTGCGACTCCGATACCGGCAGGCTGATCGACTCGGCTATCTGTATCAGGTGCCCCTCGGCGGAATAGCTCTTGAGCAGGAAGACAAGGATTATAGTAAAAATATCGATCATCGAAGTGACGTTGAGCGTCATCTCCTTGGGCCTCTTGCGGCGATTCCTCTTGGCTTTACTCGGTGAGAATGGCACTGGTCAACCTCCCCCTTCGCCCTCTACGGGCAGCTGGAGCCCCGGAGCGAGCGAGATGCCCGGAAAGAGCGGGCGGCACGTGTCCATCGTGTGAATTATGTCGTCGTAGAGCACTCCGTCCTCGATGAGGAGGATGATCGCCTCTTGGGACTTGAAGCTCTTTTTCACCTCTGCCAGCGCCTCGCCAAAGCCGTCCATATCGTAGCTGCCGTCGGCGAGACGGGGAACCTTTTTGAGGGTGTCCTTCGAGGAGAGGATGCGAAAGCCGCTATAGGTGATCGCCACCGACACCGAATCGCCACTCTCCTGGGGCGTCGGCTCGGGGTTATAGGCGACGTCATCGGCGCTTGGCAGGTTGAGCTGCACCGCAGCCAGCTGTTCAAAGACAGCGGTCTGCAAGAGCATCGGCACCAACACCACCAGAAGGCTCATCACGGGGATGAGCTTCAGCTCGACGTCGGTCTCCAGCTTGTGCCGCCGTTTTGACGGTCGAAGGCCCGCCATCTCAGCTACCCAGGTGGCGCGCACCTAGCAGGTTGATGAGCTTGACCGAATACTCGTCTATTTCGTCGATGATCTTGGTGGCCTTCGACTGCAAAAAGGAGTAGGCGATCATGCAGGGGATAGCCACCACCAGCCCGTAGGCGGTGGTGTTCATCGCCATCGAGATGCCCTGGGCCAGCATCGCGCCCTTCTGGGAGGGGTCGGCTCCGGCCACAGCCTGAAACGCCTGCATAAGACCGACGATGGTACCCAGAAGGCCGAGCAGGGTAGAGACGTTGGCGATCATCGAGAGGTAATGGATGCGCTTTTCCACCTGGGGGATGACCGAGAGCGCCTCTTCGTCTATGGCGTTCTGGATGGCGCTCGATCTGCGCTCGCCGACCTCTTTGACCACTGCGTTTAGCCCCGCGCCCATTATTCTCGGCAGGGGTGCGCCGCCGCAGAGCTTTCGCGCGCCGTCCATGTCGCCCTGATTTATCAGGCGGCTGATCTCGACGTAAAACTTTCGCCCATCCACGTTGAAACGCACCAGCAGGTAGTAGGTGCGCTCAATCATGATCGCCAGCCCAAGGGCCAAGGCAGCCGTGATGGTGTACATGAACACGCCTCCATCCTGAAACGTCCTCGCAATAAACTCCATAATCTCTCACACCTTTCCAAACGGTTAACCCGTTATCAAATCCTACAGCCAATGCTGCCGGCTACCTTGTCCATATAATTGTCAATCAATAATCACGCAGCAAGCTCACCTGTGCTTTTTATCGGCCCGGCCATGCACCTTTTCAAAGTGCTGCGGCAAGAGCGGCTGCATTATCTCCTCTTTGTAGTCTTTGCTCAACACCCCAAGGTCCATCGTCGCCTTGCGCCGTGGAATAATATAGAAGACATCGGGGCGCTCCAGCTCTCCGCGAATCTCCACCTCTTCCATGAGAAGCTCGGGGGTGGCCTTGCCGCCTGAGCCGGCACCTTTGGTTTTGGCGGCCTCTGCTCCATACCCTCCCGAGGCAAAAAGAGTTGCGGCGAAGACTAAAATAATCAGCCGTCTCATTGTGCGCTCCCCACCATGCGGCCCGCCGCCTTGTGCCAGCGCCGAACCTCTTCATCGGTGCCCACGATCTTCAGATACTTGTCGTAGTAGCTCAAGCCCTTGGCGTACTCGCCGAAGTATTTCTCCCAGAGGATGCCGATATTTTTTAGCGTCGGGGGATGATCGGGGGCAACCGCAAGGGCCCTCTCGTAGGCGTCCAGCGCCCAGTCGTGCTCGCCCAGCTCACGAAGGGCCAGCCCCAGGTTGCACCACGCCTCGGGCCTGTCGGGGTGCTCGGCGGCGCTCTCGTCGAGGAGCGTGCGCGCGCCCTTGGCGTCGCCCTGGCCGAGCTTCAGGATAGCCAGATTGACCTTGGCCCAGTAGTTCTCGGGCGCTGCCTCCAACACCCGAAGATAGCCCTGCTCG
>CAXMSR010000080.1:0-6715 GCA_964195725.1 uncultured Kiloniellaceae bacterium
TTTTGTGCTCATGTCGAGGTTTCTAAACGCCTCGTAGGTGAGCAGGTTGGTGATCTCGCGTGTAAGATCGCGGAACTTGTTGGTGCTGGTGTCCAGACGGCGAAGTATGCCAAGTTTGTGGCGTATAAGTGGATGGTCGGCGACGTGAAGCGGCATCGTAGAGGCTCCCTACTTGTGGGTATGAAGGATGATTCAGCAGTCGGCGAGAGACTACCATAATTTATTGGAGGTGGATACCGTGCGCGATTGATTTATAGAGTGAAAAAAGGGAGGGCGATTTTCCGGCCCCATGGCCGTGCGGTCAACAGAAGACCATCTTGCCTATCATCTCTGCGCGGCATTTTTCCGACGCTGCGATTGTCTCGTGCAACCCCTGCCACAGCTTTTGGAGCTCCAAAAGATTCAAAAAGCCGTCTCGCGGGCTGTTCTGAAGCCTTTTTGCAATGGCGATGTTCTCCAGGCACTCCAGCGCCTCCCGGTTGCACCCCTTTGCCAGGTACTCGATGGCCAAAAGGCTTGAGGTGCCATAGAAACGCTCCATTAAATCCTCACCCAGGAAAAAACCCGGATAGGGCATCAGGTCTTCCAACTCTACGCGGCTCATGTTGGGACGCTCGGCCTGCTGTACCAACTTCAGGCGTTCATTTAAAAAACGGACGATATCCATGCGCATCCGTTTCCATTCCGGGTGTGATTTGGGGGGCGGGGCGTGCACTATCGACCAGCCTCGATGCATGAAGAAGTGATAGCCGAACATGCGCGCGTTAAGCAGGTAATCCATGTCTTCGCCACGGGGTATGCGTCGGTCAAAGGGGATGTGCTGGTAGAGGTATCGTGTCATGGCAATACACCCCCCGAATGCCATCGGGGTCTCCACGAGGTCCGGCAGGCCTTTGCCGTTCAAGAGCTTGTGATAGGTCCTGTTTATGAGGCGGTTTTTGGGCCAATACGAGGCCCAAGGAGCATCGGCCTCTTCAGTCTCCCACTCTCCGTCGGGCTTTACGTAGTAGCCCGCCAGCCCGTCAACTGTCTTGCCGCCGACCCTGGTTCCAAGATTTCTCAGCGCCTTGCCCAAAAAATCGGGGTCGGTCACGTACTCGTCGTCGTCCACCATCACTACGACCTTGGCCTGCAGCACTGCAGCGAGAAGGAGCATCGCGTTTCGCATGTTGGAGTAGCCGTCTATCTTCAAGAACCCCTCTGCATCGGTGGGAAGTTTGGCCAGCGCCTCTTTGCAGAACGGGATGCGGTCGGCGGTGAAGACGAAGAGCTCCCCTGCGAGTTTGGGGCGCACGACTTCGGCTATGGCGCAGATGCGCTTGCCCATCTCCTCCATTATCTCGGGGGTGCTTGCCCCCGCCACCACCAAAACGTCAAACTCTACACCTTCAATAATCTGGAGGCTCTCAAGGCAGCGTGACAGGGTCTCGGCGTTGTTGAGCGGCGTAGGGTGGTCGTAAACGACTTCGTCGCCGCCCGGGGCAGGCTCTGAGGGGGCCCAATAGGTGGGAATTATTACGAGGTTTTCTGGCTCGGGCAGTCTCATGGCCACTCTCTGTCGCTGTCAAGCGGACGCAGCAATTATCGCTTTCCACCTCATCTGGAGTCCGTGAGTCTAGCTTATGGGCGCCGCGCGGCAAGGGGGGGGCGACTATATACTTGAGACGACACCCCGGCTTTTGAAATTAACGCTCTGGTGGCGCTGATTGCATCTTCGCTCTTGGCGTCAACAAAAAGTGGGACAGCCCGCTAAAGGCTGCCCCACTTAATTGTAGTTCCAATATCTACGGGCTTATAACAACTCGCCCGGCTCTAACGGCGGCGGCGCCAACTAGACAAAGAGCTTTGAGGCGATGACTTCGCGCTGCACCTGATTGGTTCCCTCGTAGATCTGGGTGATTTTCGCGTCGCGCATCATGCGCTCAAGGGGGTTCTCTTTCATGTAGCCGTAGCCGCCGGTCAGCTGCACGGCGTCGGTGGTAACCCGCATCGCCACATCGGTGGCCTTTAGCTTGCACATGGCAGAGAGCCTGCCCGCCTCGGAGGAGAGGCGTTTTTTACCGCCCTCGTCCTCTTTGTCGATCACCTCGGCTGCGTGATAGATAAGCTGGCGCGCCGACTCGATCTCGGTGGCAAGCTCGGCGGTCATCCAGCGAAGCCCCTGAAAATTGGAGATGGCATGACCAAACTGCTGGCGCTCTTTCATGTAGGCTATGGCGTGGTCAAGTGCTCCCTGGGCGATGCCCAGACCCTGGGCTGCGACGGTGGGCCGTGTGCGGTCAAGGGTTCCCATGGCGGTGGAGAACCCCATCCCCTCGCGCCCCATCAGATTCTGCGCCGGGATGCGGCAGTCCTCGAAGATTATCTCCGTGGTGGACGAGCCCCTGATGCCCATCTTGTTGTCAATCCTGCCGATCTTGAAGCCGGGAGAATTGCGCTCGACCACAAAGGCGCTGATCCCCCGAATCCCCTTGTTGGGCTTTGACTTTGCGAAGACGGAGAAGATATCGGCCTGGCTGCCGTTGGTGATGTAGCACTTCGAGCCGTTTAGCACCCACTCGTCGCCGTCGCGCACAGCCACGGTGGACATCGCCCCGGCGTCGCTGCCAGCGCCCGCTTCGGTGAGGCAAAAAGCGGCGATCGCCTCGCCCGAGGCCAGCGGAGCCAGATATTTTTTCTTCGTCTCTTCGCTACCGGCGATCATTATCGGCATCGCGCCCAGCTCTTGACTTGCAACCATAAGTGCGGTGGAGCCGCAGACTTTGCCCAGCTCTTCAACCACCATGCACACGGTCTGAAGCGAATGGCCGGTGCCGCCGTAGGCTTTGGGGATGCCGATGCCAAAATAACCCAGCTCGGCAAAGAGCTCTTTAAGATCCCAGGCATATTCCCCGGTTGCGTCTATCTCCGATGCGCGAGGGGCCACTCTTTCTTTGGCCACACGCGCCACCGCCGCGACAACATCTTTTTGTTCCTGAGTCACCAACATCGTAAACCCTCCTGATTATTTAGTTAAACAAGATTTAAGCTTGTCAGTCGAGACAACATCAACCTCTACACAGAGCCGTCAGCACCCGGCCAACAGACCCCGGCCTGGTACCGGCACGCACACCGCAATACTTTATGGTGTAGATATTGCGAAGGCAAGGGGGTTTTTGCCTTTCCCCGCCCTGCCCCACCAAACAAAAAAGGCCGCCCCAAACGGGACGGCCTTTTTTACTGCTTGTAAAGCAGGCTCTAGTATACCGCGAGATAGGTTCGCAGCTCCCAATCGGTAACGGCGATACGGTAGGCATCCCACTCTTTGCGTTTGGCTTCGATGTATTTTTCGAAGATGTGCGCGCCGAGGGTCTCTTTGGCCAGCTCGGAGGCTTCCAGCTCGTTGAGCGCCTCCTGGAGGTCGGCAGGCATAGAGGCGATTCCGGCTGCGTCTTTTTCCGCAGGGGTCATCTTGAAGATGTCCACGTCGGTGGAGGCGGGGCACTCAAGGTTGTTCCTGACGCCGTCAAGGCCGCAGTTGAGCATCATCGCCATGGCGAGGTAGGGGTTACAGGTCGGGTCGGGACAACGAACTTCAACACGGGTGCCCATGCCGCGAGCGGCGGGGATGCGCACCAGCGCCGAGCGGTTGGAAGCGGACCATGCCACGTAAACCGGAGCTTCGTAACCGGCCACCAGACGCTTGTAGGAGTTTACCAGCGGATTGGTGACGGCGGAGAAAACGCGGGCGTTCTTCATTATGCCGGCGATGTACTGACGCGCGACCTTGGAGATCTGTAGCTCGCTGCCCTCTTCATAGAAGGCGTTCTTGCCATCGCTGGTAAAAAGAGACTGGTTACAATGCATGCCAGAGCCGTTGATGCCGAAGATGGGCTTGGGCATGAAGGTGGCGTGCAGGCCGTATTTTTTGGCGATCGTTTTGACCACCCACTTGTAGGTGATGGTGTTATCCGAGCACTCAAGGGCGTTAGAGTACTTGAAGTTGATCTCGTGCTGTCCCTCGGCCACTTCGTGGTGGCTGGCTTCGATCTCGAAACCCATCTGCTCAAGGGTCTCGATGATGTCGCGGCGGCACTCGATGCCAAAATCGCTGGGATCAACATCGAAGTAACCGGCTGTGTCGTGGGTCTCGGTGGTGGGGTAGCCGTTATCGTCCTGCTGAAAAAGGAAGAACTCGGCTTCGGTGCCGACGTTCATCGTGTAGCCCAGCTCTGCGACCTCTTTCATGACCCTCTTCAGGTTGCCACGGGGGCAGCCCTCGAAGGGGGTGACGCCATCTGACTTGTAGATGTCGCCGATAATGCGGGCGGTGCCGCGTCCGTCTTTGTGTCTCCAGGGCAGCACGACGAAGGTAGAGTAGTCGGGGCGCAGATACATGTCGGACTCGTTGATACGCACAAAGCCGTCGATGGAAGAGCCGTCAAACATCATCTTGCCGTCAAGAGCCTTTTCAATCTGGCTGCGCGGTATGGCTACGTTCTTCATGAAACCGAAGATGTCTGCGAACTGAAGGCGGAAAAAGTGGACGTTCTCCTGCTTGATGATCTCTAGAATTTCCTGCTTGGTCATCTTGCTACTCCTCATAGGTTGAGCTGCCAATGTCGGATACGCAAATAGTCTACAATTTTGTAAGCTGCTAGGCGGTAAAGTTACTTTTTTGTAACGTAAGCGCCTTCTTTTCCATTATGTATTGATAGGTTTAGCAATGTGCGTGCCACGAATTAACCGCCGGGCTATTTTGTCAGAAAAACACTCAGGGGGCTAGCGCCTACTTTAAAACCTGAGCCTGAAACACCTCGAATTTAGCATCCGGCCTCTTCCATCCCTCGAAATCGAGGCCAGCCTTTCTGGAGAGCTGCTCCAGAGTGGTCTGCCGATCCCACCCCTGCTCTTTGGCCACCTGGGGAAGAAATACCGCCCTGAAGTGGGCGAGCTCCATTATGATCCCGTCTCTTCCCACCTCGAACTCCAGCGGATCATCAAGCGGCACAGGGGGCGTCAGGACGCTGACCTCCAGCTCCAGCCCCTCCAGCTCCCCAAGGGTCAGCGGGGTAAAGCGATTGTCGTGTACGGCGGCAGACACGGTATTTGAGCGGATCGACTTCCAGAGCGGTTCAAGCGGCTCGATGTGGCCGATGCAGCCCCGCAGCAGCCCCCCGCTGTGGAGTGTCACGAAGACTGCGCGCTTCTCCAGAAAGACGTCATGCCCTTCCAGGCCGAGCTCTTCAAATTCGGGAAGTCCACCTTCCTCAAAATAGCCCTCAAGGGTTCTGCGGGCAATACGCAGCGCCAACACCTGTTCTTCGAGAATCAGCAACGCACCCTGCTTAACCCCGGGGCCCTCTTCACAGCTCATCATGTAGCTCCCCATAACCGTGGCCCCCGTCGGCGGCGCTAAGGGTTTGGCAGGCAGGTTTTGTCACGCGCCCTGTTTTTTCGCGGCCCGAAACGCTCCCACAGGCCGCTTAACACTTCAAACGCCAACGCCAACCCCAGTATCGGGACGACTATCCACGTCCACCACCCCAGAAGAAAAGAGAGGAGCCGCCCGTTGTGGAGCTCGAAGAGAAAATGCCAGAGCGAAATGCGTCCGCCGTCTCTCAGCTCTTCAGGCATCGGCGGCCCGCTCACCCGTCCCCGCCGGTCGGTGAGCCCCGCGTCGTAATCGGCGCAGACAAGCGGCTCGAAGAGCGAATAGCAGCCCATTATCTTCCGTTCGCCAACGGGGCGTCCCCTCCCCTTGGGCGCGCCTCCGGTGTAGAGGTCGAACATCAAGGGGCTGCTGCGGGTCCACATATAGAGCCCCGACATCGAGCCGACGACTATGGAGCCGTCGTCCAGCCGCTCGAAAACGGTCGCACCCATCACCGAGACCGGCGGCCCACCGCGCATCGGATGCAATCTAGCCTCGCCCGAGGCCAGCGAGGCCTGCCCGGTGACGTAGTATCCGTCGGCAGTGCTAATGACGAGCACGTCGCGCACGGGATCGTAGAGTGCCTTTCTCAGCTTATCGTGCCAGGGGGACTGCGCATGGGGGGTGATGCGAAAAGATGCCGGATATGTCGCATTTGCGATAAAGATCAACAGCGGTGGCCGCTCGAACGCGCCGGTGAGCGCCACCACCAGTATCGGCAGCGCCAGCCACGCCCCGGCCTTGATGTGGAGCTTTAGCCCCTTTCGCACCAACCGCCCAGAGCGCCCCCTGGCGAGGGTTTTGCGCTTTCGCCGCCACCAGAACCAGCCTCCGGTGACACTGAAAAATATTATCGTCAACCCCACAAGGTCAACAACCAGCCTGCCGGGGAGCCCCCATGCCCCGCCGCCGTGTACCTCGAAGATGAGGCGAAAGAGGCTCTCTTCGCGCTCCTCCTCATCGGTGCGCGAGAGCGCGACCTCTTGAAACTCCACCGTCGGCGCGGCGGCGCGGTAGAGATTTGAACGGGTCAGCGCCACCACCCCGTCGGGGACGGCCACTAGCGAAACCACCGAAACAGCGCCCTGCCCATCCACGGGCAGCTCGACCTTTCGCCACGTCTCGCCCGGCGCGCCAAGGCGGCGGCGATAGAGGCCGCCACGGGTACCCGCCAATAAGATATTCTCGCGCTCCAAAAGGAGCAGCGCGCGCACATCGCGGCGATAATACGAAGTGGGCAGCCCCTCGTTAAAATCGGTCGGCACACCACCGGCGCGAAGATCCCACACGCCCGCTTCGCCG
>CAXMSR010000081.1:0-6662 GCA_964195725.1 uncultured Kiloniellaceae bacterium
CGTCAAAGCCGACATCTGCGCTCCCGGTGGTGTCGCCCTCGGCGGTCTTGAAGCTGAACTCGGAGAGGGCGAAGCGCGGCGAGGCCCTTAGCGCCTCGATCAGCAGCAGCGTATCACTTTCACTCAGCATCTCGATTAAACCGCCCGCGCCGCCCTCCTCTTGGCTTTTCTGGCTGATAAACGGGCGCTCGGCAAGCGATCTGTTGAGGCTGTGGACTAGCGTTGTCAGCTGCGCTGCGGCGATGTTGGAGACCTCGGCCTTCAGCACGGTTGGCCCGTAGGCCTCGCCCATTACCACTACTGGCGCTGCCTTCATGGAAAACTCGCCTGCCAGCAGGCCGCTTTGCAGGCGACTTGATTTCTCATAGGTCAGGCCGCCAAATTCAAGAAGGGCGCTGGTGCCGTCGCTGGCGCTGGCCCCATCCATCGAGCCCGTGACATCGCCGGTTATGGGGCCGCCGCTGTGCAGTGTCAGCTGCCCCTTCTCGCGCCACCCGTAAAGCTCGAAATCGATCCCATCTCCCTTCACCGTCAAGCCGTCGCCTGCGACGGTATAGCCAAACTGTTGGCCTGCCAGCTCGGAGTCGAGGCGAAACCCCTTCCAGTCGATCGTCGCGCCCAGCTCTGCGATTTCAGCTGTCATCGGCTGGCTGTAGACGATTGAGTGAATCCCCCCGGAAAAATCCACCGTAGTGCGCGCGATGAATAGCGGTGCCTCGCCAAAGAGCGCCCTGTAGGGCTCGGGTTCGTCGTCAAAAAAGAGCGCGCTGTCTACCACCGCCAGGGCGAGGGAGGGGGAAGCCAGGGTGGCGAACTCGCCCAGCGCCAGGGTGAAGGGGCCGTGATAGATCGTGTCCTGCAAGAGGTAGGTGGTGAGTTTTTTCAGCTCGGGATTGAGAAGAGCCGCCCCCCCCGCTTCCAGCTCTATGAGTACCTGCGCTTTTGAACTGAGCCAGCCGCGCTCGTAGCTTAAAACCTCGACTTTCAGGATGCCGGGGATGGCAAACCCGGCCAGCTGTTCGCGGTAAACGTCTTCGGCTTTCAAACCGAAAATAGAGGGTACCGCAGCGGCCACTATCGCGACGAGGATCACCAGGGGAAGTAGAATCTTTTTCATTTGCTGCTCCTGCCGGGGTTGGTTCGGACTGCCTCTATCGGGAGTCGGTTGCGGCTCATTTTAACGCAAGACGCGCAGTTTGGCGACCGGGAAGACATGCAGCAGCCACCTTGGGTGGGCGCAACGAATGTCGAGTTTATGGGCGCGCTTTTCTGGAAGGGTCACTATGCGTGGAGGAAGACGTCACGGCTGGGGAGGGGGGCTAGACTGTCGTTGTGTATTTTCTTCAAGCTTTACGTCAATGAATTCGCGAAGATGGCAGTCGTGCTCGTCGTCCATGTACTCGAAGCCTATCCCGGTGTGTATTTTGCCCGTCAGGTTGCGGTATTCGTAGAGCACTTTGGCTATCGCCCTGACGGGGCGGTTGTGAACCGCGATATCCACTGTGATGATTCGTCCGATACCCATGAACAGGTCGCAGGCAAGCAGCCCGCCACCTTGGCCCAGCTGGATCATCGAGGCGCTGATGGTGGTGTCGCCCATGAGGGGCGTGGAAATTTCCGCCCCGGCTTTGAGCGCTATCCTGTCAAAGCGTCTCCTGCACTTGTTTGCAGTTGCCAAAATCTTCCCCCCCCCGCTCTACCTGTATAAATGAAGTGCTATCGCATCCCCAGACAAAATCACCTGTAAAAATATCACAGTTAAAGGTGTTGGTTCAATAAGTTGTTCGCCTTTGCTTTGTCAACAATCGTGGTTGCTGGTGTTGAGTGGCGCCGCGAATATCCGGCGCATCTCCATGTTGGTGAGGGTTATCTCGTTGATCCACTCGCCGGGCTCTAGCCGCTCCATCTGCAACCAGAGCTTGCTAGCTCCCCTGTACATGAAGAGCGCCATCTCGTTTTCGCCGACTATCAGCGCGCTTCGGGCCATAAGTACGTGTTGAAGGGCGTCGGCAGCCAGGATGGGTGCGTTGTAGCAAAGGTAGCGTTCCTGATTGTTTCTCACCCAATCCGTATCGGCGTAAAGTTGTTCTCCCATGCTTCGCCTCCGGCTGCGCCGCCTGGTTTTGCCCTCTGCACGCTGATGGCTGCTGTGCGATAAGGCGCGGTTTTTTTGGATACTATCGCGTGGAAATAGTTGTGCAAGGTCGGCAGCGTTTCCTCGGCGCTCTTCGCGCCGCCGCCCCCCCCCCCGCATCTTCCCAAGAATTCCCCCGTCTTGAATCGCATAATCGGGTGCTCCCATTAAATTGGCGCTTGCCCTTTAAATCTCCCCGCCTCAACGGGTATACTTCAGTGCTAAGGTAGTTAAGTGCAGGCGACCGCTTCGCGGCGTTGCAGCGGTAACCGCGATTACAGAGAGAAATCGGGAGAAATAAAGTCATGGCAATTAGAACAGTAATCCTCGGCACCGGTTCGGGCGCACCCGACCGTGTGGTGACCAACCACGACCTTGAAAAGATAATGGATACCTCCGACGAGTGGATAACGCAGCGCACGGGCATCCGCGAGCGGCGCATGTACGCCCCCGGCGAGGGTAAGTGGTCTGATTTCATGGCCCCGGCCAGCCTGATGGCGCTGGAGCGCGCTGGCGTAAAGGCCGGGGAGCTGGACATGATCATCGCGGGTACCATGACCGGCGACCAGATCATGCCCAACGCAGCCTGCACCATACAGGCGCTTATCGGCGCGACCAAGGCGGTGGGTATCGAAACAGGTTCCGCGTGCTCGGGGTTCATCTATGGCCTGACGATCGCAGACCAGTTCATCCGCCATAAGCCGGAGATGAAGATATTGGTTCTGGGAGGCGAGATAATAAGCCCCAGGATCGATTGGGACGATCGCGCCGTATCGGTGCTCTTTGGCGACGGCGGCGGCGCGGCAGTGCTCACCGGGCGAGAGGGCGACCGGGGAATCCTGGCCAGCTGCATCTACTCGGATGGCCGCCTGGGCGATCTGCTATTCATCGAGGGGGGTGGTTCGGCCAACTACGCCTATGACGAGAGCAACATCAGGAACCACGCCATTCAGATGCGCGGCCCCGAACTGTTTAAACATGCCGTAAAAAATATGGAGCAGGCGAGCCTCGAGGTACTGAAAGAGGCGGGGCTGACCCTGGAAGACGTGGATATCGTGGTGCCCCATCAGGCCAACATCCGCATCATTCAGGTGGTGGCCGACCGCCTTGGCGTCGATATGGAGAAGTGTTTCATAAACGTCGACCGCTACGGCAACACCTCGGCGGGCACTATCCCGCTGGCGCTGGACGAAGCGGTGAGCGCCGGACGCATAAAAGACGGAGACGTGGTGCTGATGCCGGTCTTTGGCGGCGGGCTGACCTGGGGCGCGACGCTGGTTCGCTGGGGTAGCTAGTCTACTTGTGGTTAAGCTGCCGGTAGATCTCGAAGGCCATAGCCCCGGCGGCGACGCTGACGTTTAACGAATCCACCTGACCCAACATGGGGAGCGCTGCCAGTGAATGGCAGCGCTTCTCTACATTGGGGCGCATGCCTTTATCTTCCGAGCCCAGCACCAGCACCGTGGGGGCGTTGATGCGGGTCTCGAAGATGGTGTGTGTCGCCTTGTGGGTGGCTCCCACAGTCCACATCCCCTCTTTGTTCAGCTCGGTGAGCGTTCGCGCCAGGTTGGTCACCAGCGCCACCGGCACCGAGGCGCTTGCTCCGGCCGAGCTGCGTGCGGCGTAGGCGGTAACCCCTGCTGCGCGATCCTTGGGGATGATCACCCCGGCTGCGCCAACCGCGTCGGCGACGCGCAGCACCGCGCCGAGGTTTCGGGGGTCTTGAATGCAGTCGAGCGCGAAGATCAGCGGAGTCGCATCCGGTCGCGCAAGGCGCGCCGTGATAACGTCGATATCCACATATTCGTAGCTCTTGACCTGCATGCACACGCCCTGGTGGTTCCCCCCGTCGGAGAGCCGGTCGAGTGTTTCGCGTTTTTGCCGGTCGATCTTCAGGCCCGCCCCTTCGGCGGCGCGTTTTATCCCTTGGGGAAACTCAGCCCCCTCGGCGATTAGCAGGAGTTCGCAGCTCTTGGGGAGCGCATCGATGTGTTCGCGAACGGTGCGACGTCCGTAGATCCATTCAGACAAGGTTATCTATCCTTTTTCAAGGGCTGCAAGGGCTTCGGTGACTTCCAGTGCGATCTCTTCAGCGGCTTTTTCGGGGTCGTCCGCGCCCCTGATCGGCCTGCCCACCACAAGGTAATCCGCGCCCGCCCGGATGGCGGCGGCGGGGGTGGCGATCCTTTTCTGGTCGCCCCTGCGGGCCCCTGCGGGCCTTATGCCGGGGGTTATGATTGTGGCTTTGGGCCAGAAGGCTTTTATCTTGGCGGCCTCAAGGGGCGAGGCCACTACCCCGTCCATCCCTGAGAGCTTAGTCAGCTTTGCAAGGTTGACCACCTGCTCGGCGGGGGTGTTGGCGACGCCTAGCTCGTCCAGCTCTTTCTTGTCGGAGCTGGTGAGCACCGTCACCGCGATCATAAGCGGGCGCTGGGCCAGACTCCCGTCGAGGGTCGCCGAGCACGCCGCGTCCATCGCGTGCTTCATCGCCTCGGCTCCGGCGGTGGCGTGGACGTTTAACATCCACACGCCCAGCTTGGATGCAGCGGTCACGGCCCCGGCTACGGTGTTGGGGATGTCGTGAAACTTGAGATCGAGAAAGACCTTTACGCCGTCGCCCACCATGCGCCGCACCAGCTCGGGCCCGGCGGAGGTGAAGAGCTCGAGGCCCACCTTGAACGCGCCGACGCGGCCATTGAGGCGCTCTACCCACTTTAGCGCCTCATCCGCGTCAGGTACGTCCAGCGCAAAGATTACCCGCTCGGTGCCGTTCATCAGGCGCGCCTCTCTTTTACCCAGGCTGTTGCCCAGGCGGAGATTTCATCCAGAGCGATGTTTTGCTGCTCGCCGGTGGCGCGCTCCTTGGTCTCGGCGTTGCCCTCTTTAAGGCCGCGTGCGCCGATGGTGATGCGCAGCGGTATACCCAAAAGGTCGGCGTCCTTAAACTTGACTCCGGGGCGCTCGTCGCGCTCGTCAAGGAGCACCTCTATTCCAGCTTGCTGAAGCTCGCCGGTGATCTTTTGAGCCGTCGCCAGCGTCTCTCCAGTCTTGTCGGAGAGTGGCAGGATGACGACCTCCCAGGGGGCCAGGGGCACCGGCCAGATGATGCCGTTCTCGTCGTTGTTCTGCTCTATCGCGGCCGCCATAGTGCGCCCGACGCCGATGCCGTAGCACCCCATAACACAGGGCTGCTCTCTGCCGTCGGCGTCGAGGAAGTTGGCCTTCATCGCCTCGGAGTACTTGGTGCCGAGCTTGAAGATGTGGCCCACCTCGATGCCGCGCTTGACCACCACCTGGCCGTCGCAGCGGGGGCAGGGGTCGCCTTCGAGGATGAAGCGCAGATCACTCCACCCGGCGGGCTCGAAGTCGCGTCCGGGGGCAATGCCGCGGTAGTGCGCGTCAACTTCGTTGGCCCCGGAGACAAAGGAGGCGAGCCCCTTTAGTTCGTTGTCGAGATAAACCGGGCATTTGATGCCGAAGGGCCCGGCAAAACCGATGGGCGCGCCGGTGACCTCGCGTACCACCGCTTCGCTCGCCAGCTCGGCGGCGTTGGCTCCCAGGAGGTTTTTCACCTTGGCGGGGTTCGCGTCGCGATCGCCGCGCACGCACACCGCCACCACGCCCTTGTCGGTCTCGAAGACCAGGGTCTTCGCCACCTCTTGTGCGGTGACGCCCATGAAGGCGCAGACCTCTTCGATGGTGCGCACATCGGGGGTGGCGACCTTCTCGGCGGCAGGTGCGTCGCCTTCGGCTTTTGCGGCGGTGTCTTTGACTTGCGCCTTTTCTACGTTGGCCCCGTAGCCGCAGGCGTTACAGGCGGCGATGTCGTCCTCGCCCGATTCGGCCAGCACCATGAACTCGTGGGAGAAGCTGCCACCGATGGCACCGCTGTCGGCCTCGACCGCTACGAAGTTCAGGCCGCACCGCTCGAAGATGCGCGTGTAGGCCGCTTGCATCTTGTGGTAGCTCTCTTCGGCCCCCTGATCGTCGGCGTCGAAGGAGTAGGCGTCTTTCATTATGAACTCGCGGCCGCGCATCACCCCGAAGCGGGGGCGAATCTCGTCGCGGAACTTGGTCTGAATCTGGTAGAGGTTCATCGGCAGCTGCTTGTAGGAGTGAACCTCGCGCTTAACCAGATCGGTGATGACCTCTTCGTGGGTGGGGCCCATGCAGTAGTCGCGGCTGTGGCGGTCGGTGAAACGCAACAGCTCTTTTCCGTAGTAGTCCCAGCGCCCCGATTCCTGCCACAGCTCGGCTGGCTGCACGGCGGGCATCAGCACCTCTTGCGCGCCTGCGCGATCCATCTCTTGGCGGACTATGTTTTCCACCTTGCGAAGCGAGCGCAGTCCGGCGGGCATCCAGGTGTAGATACCTGCGGCCACCTTGCGAATGAGGCCAGCGCGAAACATGAGCTTGTGGCTCACCACCTCGGCGTCGGCGGGGTCTTCTTTCAGGGTTGGTAATAGTAATTTCGAGTAATTCATCTTTTCCTCTTAACGCTACGGCTGCGAATTTTGCCCATATGCGG
>CAXMSR010000082.1:0-2175 GCA_964195725.1 uncultured Kiloniellaceae bacterium
GACGCTTCGCGGCTTGAACGCGCTGCCGGAGGCGGAGCAAGTCCTCTCCGCCCTTTTACTTGAGCGCCCCGACCACCAGAGCGCGCCCCCGGCGCGGCTACTTTTGGCGTGGGTGCTTCTGGAGCGCGGCGAGGGCGAACGGGCAAGGCAGCGCTTTAATGCGTTTCTGGAGTCGGGCCCGCCCGCCGGGCTGGCGGTGCGCGCGCGCTTTGGGCTGGTGCGGTATGCCGTCGAGATAAAAGACGAGCACGCCGCGCGTAGCGAAATTGAAGAGATAGCCCGGCTGGGCGTAGAGGCTGGCATAAGCGGCCCCTGGCATGGCTGGGCGTTCTCAGGGCTGGCGACGATGTATTTCGGCGAAGGCCGCGCCCTGCTCGCGCTAGACGCCTACCGCAGCGCGCTTGACGTGTGGGAGGGCGGCGACACAGGCCCCGTGCGCTACATGGAGGGCGAATGCCTCCACCGGCTGGGGCGCTATGAAGAAGCGGCCCGCACCCTGGCACTGGTGGACAAAGAGAGCCCCGTGGCCCCCGCCGCGTGGAAACACGCCGGGGTTAGCGCGCTCATCGTAGGCGACACCGAAGGCGCACTGTTGCACTTGGAGGCGGTGGTTCGCCAGTTCCCCGGTTTTGACGAACTCGACAGCGTCTGGGCGTGGATAGGCGAAGCGCGTCTGCGGCTCGGGATGACCCAGGAAGCGCTGCGGGCGTTTGAGGCGGTCTCGCAAGAGAGCCCCGCCTATGCCCAGGCGCTCTACGCGACGGCGTGGATCGCTTTTGAGCGCGAGCACTGGGACGAGGCCGCGAAGCTCTTTGCGCGCCATCTCAACAATTTCCCCAATGACCCCAACCGCGACGAAGCGGCGCTGGCGCTGGCGCGTTCCCACTACAACCGACGCTCTACCACCGTCGCCATAGCAGTGCTAGAAGACCTCGAAGAGAGGACAAAATCGCAGGAGACGGCCAACGCCGCCCGCTACAACAGGGGGTGGATGCAGGTGCGTGTCGGCGGCGTTGAAAAGGGGTGGAAGACTCTAAATGGGCTGATCGAGCGCGCTCCCGGCGGCACCTACGCCCACAAGGCGCACTTTGCCCTTGGGTGGAGCTACTTCGGCGAAGAACGCTACGAAGAGGCGATGGATCATTTTCAGGCGGTGCTGGAACTGGGCAGGGGCGGCAACGAGGCGCGTGAGGCGGCGCGCAAGCTGGCCGATTCGCTCTTTAACCTTGCCCGCTACGAAGAGGCGCTCGGCGCCTACCGCAAACTGGGAGAGATCCCCGAAGCCAGTTGGGGGGCGGCGTTGACTCTCGCTCGTCTGGGGCGCACCAACGAGCTGGTGGCCCAGGTAGAGCAGTTTGAGCGCGATTATCCCAGTGACCGGCGCGCAAGCGATCTGCTGCTGATCGCCGCGCGCGCCCTCCAGGAGAGCGGAGACAATTCTGGAGCCGCCGACCTCTTTGAGCGCGCCGCGCTCAAGATGGAAGACTCCTCCGCCGACCACGCGCGGCTGATGACGGCGGTAAACCTCGCCCAGGCGGGCAGAGAGGGCGAAGCGTTGCCCCTCTTGCAAGCGCTTTCAGAGCTCGACGGCGTAACCGGCTTCTCGGCGCTGGGCCGACTGGGCCAGCTCTACGGGCGAAGGGGCGAATACGATAAGGCGATGGCGCGCTACAAGCTCTTGGGGCAGAGAGAAGCCGAGCCCGCGAGCCGCGTTGCCGCCTACCGGCGAGCGGCGCACTTTGGACGCCGCGCCGGGGCGTGGGTAGAGGCGACAGAGCTTATTGATAGCGCGCTATCTGCAGTGGACGGCGAGAACCCGCTAAAGTCGGAGCTGACGCTGGAGAAGGGCGAGCTCCTGCTAGGCGGCGGGCGGCCGAGCGAGGCGGTTAAGCTTCTGGAGGAGCTGGCGCAAGGTAGTGCCGGCAGCGTCAACCTTCGCGCCCGCGAGCTTATGGGCCGCGCCCTAGAGGCGTCGGGCAGGGGTGAAGAGGCGCTGGAGACCTACATCCGTATAGGATATCTCTACCCGCTCGACGACGACGTCGCCGCTGCCGCAACACTTAGGGCGGCAGACATTATGCGCGACGGCGACAAACTGCCCGGGGCGCGCACGCTCTACGGCAAGCTGATAGAACAGGCGAAGCCGCCCTGGAGCGGCCAGGCCGAGCTTCGGCT
>CAXMSR010000082.1:2185-6654 GCA_964195725.1 uncultured Kiloniellaceae bacterium
GCATTCAAGCTGACGAGATACGGACAACTGCTTTACTCAGTTAGGGAGACTTCATGTACGAGTATATAATCAAGGGCGGAATACTGATGTACCCCATAATCGCCTGCTCGGTGATTGCGCTGGCGGTTATCCTGGAGCGGCTGTGGGCGCTAAGGGGACGAAGGGTGATGCCCCGCGAGATCATCGCGCGCGCCGAAGACCTGGTCAAGCGCGACCACCTTGAAGAGGCCGCCGCGCTCTGCCGTCGCAGGCCCAGTCCCCTGGGGCGTCTCATTGTTGCAGTGCTAAACAACGCCGGCCAAGAGCGCGAAGTGCTCAAAGAGGCGGTGCAGGAGGTGGGCCGCCGCGAGGCCGCGCATCTGGAGCGCTACGTCGGCATCCTGGGCACCATCGCCAACGTCACCCCGCTGCTGGGCCTTTTGGGCACCGTCTCCGGCATGATCAAGGCTTTCACTGTCATCAGCGAGCTGGGCGTGGGCAACCCCGCCAGCCTGGCGGGCGGCATCAGCGAGGCGCTCATCACCACGGCAGCGGGGCTGACGGCGGCGATTCCGGCGTTTCTCGCCTATCGCTATTTCCTCTCTCGCACCGACCGCACGGTGCTGGAGCTTGAGCAGATCTCCATCCACTTTGTGGACATGGTCAAGCAACCCCGGCTGCGCGCCCGCTCACTGGCGCAGCCCATAAGGGAAGACTGATGGAGTTTCGCAAAAAGACCCGTGACGTCATCGCGATGGACATCACGCCGCTGGTGGACGTGGTGTTTTTGCTGCTCATCTTCTTCATGCTCTCCACCACCTTCATCGTCTCGCCCGGCATCCGCATAAACCTCCCCGAGGCCAAGGCGGAGGCGCTTCGCAAAGAGGGGCGCGAGGTGCGGATAAAGCTGGACGTCGCAGGCAAGATCTACGTGAACGAGCATGAGATGAGCGCCGAGGCGCTCGAAGCGCATCTGGCACAGGCCGCTGCGGGCGATCGCGACACCCTGGTTATCATAGAAGCGGACGAGCAGTCGATGCACCGCTTCGTGGTAGAGGTCATGGACAGGGCCAAAAACGCCGGGCTAAACCGCATGGCGATCGCCACGCGGCCTGGCCGCTGAGGGGCGAGGGCCAACCTGTGGGCGCAGCCGACCGCCTCCCTCTGGTGCTGGCGCTTTTGCTAAGTGTTTTTTTGCACGGGGCGCTGGTGGCGATCGTGCCCGGCATGAAGTTGCCGGAGCTGGTCGAGCAGGAAGAGGAGCTTGTCGAGTTCGAGCTGCGCGAACCGCAGGAGCAGCAGCAAGCCGAGCCCGAACCCCTGAAGCAGCCCGAAGAGGTTGTGCCTGAAGAGCCGTCGCAGCTCGAAGCGCCAAACCCACCGCCGGTGGTTGACGCGCTTGACGCCGAGAAGTTGACGAGTACGCTCAGAAGGGGGCTCCCGACGCTTGCGGCCCGCCCGTCAAAGGCGGTGTGGCTGCCCACGCGGCGCGCACAAAAATTCACGGCGGAGACGATAACGATAACGCCGCACCGCCAGAGCAGCGCCGGGTTTTCCAGCGATGTCGCGCTAAAGAGGGCGGACGCTGCACCGATTGCGCGGGGCGCAGACATGGTCGCAGCCAGGGCGGTAGCGAAAAAGCTTCTGGCTTCGCTGGGGGGGTTGCCCTCGAAGGCCAGAGTGCTCGTGAAAGCTGAAAAGCAGAGTATAAAAGCGCCCGGAGCTCCAGAAATTGGGGGTGAAGTCGGCGTCAAGCGCACGGTGGTGCGCCACCCGCCGCCGCCGACCGTGAAAATAGACCACCCCGTCACGGTGAAGATGGAGTTTTGGGTGTCTCCGGGTGGCGACGTCACCCGCGCTCACGCGCTGCGCACCGGCGAGGCGGCGCTCGACCGCGCGGCGGCGCGCTATGTGAAGGGCTTTAAATTCAACGCGCTCGACACCGGCGAGATAGGCCAGCAACGCGGCACCATTCTGGTGAAATTCAGCTGGCGGTGAGGGGTGGGGATTTGCAACTAAGGGGTAGCGATGAGAACTAGAGAGCGGGCGGTATACGCCCTGCTGATATTTATAGGCGTAATAGCGGCGTTCTTCGCGCTTGTCGGAAGCGATGGCGTGCCCGAGGTGCGCCGCCTGCAAGGCGACATAGAGGTAATCCGCGAAGAGATAGTCGAACTTGAGCGCCGCCAAAAGGAGCTCTCCAACGAGATAATGCTTCTGCGCGACGACCCCTACACCATCGAGCGCCGGGCGCGCGAAGACCTGAAGATGCTCAGAAGCGACGAGACCGTGATCCTACTCAACAAGAAAGCGGGCGATGCCGACTAAAGAGGCGCAGAGGGGAGATACCCCCGGCATGTTCGACCGCTTCAGGGGGCCGTGGCTGCGTGTAATCGTCCCCGCCATCTACTGCGCCCTCATCCTCATGGGGGCGTTTCGCTCCATCGAAGAGGTCAGCGTCGCGGCCCTGGTGGCGCTGGGGGGCTACACCACCTATATGGCTTGGCGCATCTACGCGATCTATGAAGAGCGCGCCGGAGGCGGCGGCAAGGCGATGGGGGGCATCCCAGCGGTGGAGATCGGCCTTCTGACCGTGTTGGCCACCGCCACCCTTCACCAGCTGCTGGTAGAGATCGCCCCCTACTGGAACGCGACCCACGCGGTGTTGGTGGTGGGGCTGGCCGCTTTCGTGCGCCTGCCCGAGCTGGCGCTCTTGCCGCTCTGCGCCGTGCTGGTGGGGATGGCCGCCCAGGGCGGCTGGGACATGAAGTGGTTGGTGGCGTTTATTGAGCTAGAGTTGATAGCCCTGGCGGCGGGGGGTGTGCTGGCTCTGGAGCGGGGGCGTTTCGGCAAGCTCAGCCGCTCCTTTCAGCGCCTTCGCCTGGAAGCCGAGCACATGCACCACCGTGAAGACGGGCTGCCCACCGAGGCGAAGAAGGGTGAGCTTTCACGGATAAACGAGACCCTCTACGCCTACCTTAAAGAGGTGAAGCAGAACACCGGGGCCTACAGCGTCGTGCTGGCGGTCATCTCCGGCGACGGCCACTTCTATGTGCGCGAACTGGTGAGCGATTCCAACACCCTGCGTGAAGACGCCGGGCTCAACTTGCAGGGTAAAGCGTTTAAATGGGTGGTCAAAAACAACAAGCACCTGCTCATCTCCAGTCTTTCCGACCCAGGCGCGGCCCTGGGCTACTACACCGGTAAAGAGGCGGTACGCAGCTTTTTGGGGGTGCCGGTGGTCACCGGCGACACGGTAGAGGGCGTATTGTCGGTGGACAGCCGCGAGACCGACGCCTTTGGCGAAGAGAAGCTCTCGGTCTTAAGGGTCGCCTCTCATCAGGTGGCTACCCTGCTGACACAGCTGCGCCAGCTGGAGCAGGTGCGCCGCGAGGCACGCGACTTTAAGAGCCTGCACGATTTCTCCAAACAGCTAAACGTCTGTGAAGACGAAAATGAGCTTGTCTCGCTGGTCCTTCGCATCCTTTCGCAGCGCAACAGGCCCAACTTCTCCGCCATGGTCTTTGTCGACGAACAGGGCGAACTGACGCTTGAGCGGGTGGGCGAAGCCCAGTGGCGGCAGCTGGAAGGCCAGAAGTTCCCCGCCTCCGACGGGCTGGTGGGGTGGGCGCTAGAAAGTGGGCATTACCTCTACTATGACCAAGAGCGCCCCTCGGCGCGCCGCCCCGTCTTCACCGACAAGATCAAGCTGCCGAAGTTCCAGAGCCTTCTGATCCATCCCTTCTCGCGCCCCGAAGAACCTCTGGGGGCGCTGGTTCTCGGCTTTGAAGGCCCCAGCGCGCTAGACACCGCCGCCATCGCCTTTTGCGACATTCTCAGCCAGCAGGTAACCCTGGGGCTCATGCAGATACGCTCCGTGGCAAAGCTGCGCGAAATGGCCACCGTCGATGGGCTGACCAAGCTGTGCAACCGGCGCGTGTTCTTTGAAGCTGCCCAGGAAGAGTTCAAGCGCGCCCAGCGCTATCCCACGCCGCTCACGGTGGTCACCTTCGACATCGACCACTTCAAAAAAATAAACGACACCTACGGCCACGCCGTCGGCGACATAGTGCTGCGGGAATTCTCGGCCCTGCTCCAGCGCCACGCCCGCGACACCGACCTGGCCGCGCGCATCGGCGGCGAAGAGTTCGCCATGCTCGTCCCCAACACCGACGAAGACGGCACCCACATCCTCGCCGAGCGCATCCGGCAATCCACCAAGGCCCTGGAGATCAAGTGTGACGACGCCGTCATAAAGATCACCGTCAGCGCCGGTATCGCCCAGCACCGTGACGACGAAGTCCACTCCGTCGAGCACCTGCTGGAGCGCGCCGACCAGGCGCTCTATGCAGCCAAAGAGGACGGGCGGGATCGGGTGGTTTGTTATTGTGATATCGAGGACTACATCAACTGGGGTGGCTAGAGGTTCGGCTGCGAATTTTCGCGAAATACTGCGTCGTTGGTTCTCGTGAGTGTCCTCGACGTAGCGT
>CAXMSR010000083.1:0-6614 GCA_964195725.1 uncultured Kiloniellaceae bacterium
ACTGATCGTTTTGGCGGTTGCCATCTCACTTGCAGCCACCTTCGCGGCGGCTGCCGATGTCGCGGGCTGGAACGCTTTTGTCATCCGTACCAGCAGCAGTCTTCAGCCTCCGTTTTTGGATGACATCGTTGTTAACGATCAAGACGCCAAACGCTTTGTAATCAACGAGGCCGGAATGAAAGCAGGCTGGGGCACCGACAATCTCAACGGCCTGACTATCGCAGAGGTCACCTCGCTCTATATCGATCGCCTGGATGAGCTGACCCGCTTCACCGATGGCTCAGGGCCGCAGGTAGCTCCCTACTTCAACATATGGGTCACCGACGGAAACGGCAACTACGCAGTGCTGGCAAACGAGCCCTCAAACTACGCCGCCGGATATAGCTGGGATATCGACAACGCGAAGCTGCTCACTCTGGGAGCCAAGGTCTATGAAAACGCCGACAAAAGCTGGATCGAGGCTCTGGACGTAGGCAACGATGGTCTCTACACCTTCGAGGAGCTGTCAAGCCTGGTGATCGAGCCCCCTCCGGTAGCGTTATTGGACGCCGGTTGGGCTGGTCTGGGCTCGGGAGCCCCCCGCGAGTTGGGCACCAACGTCGCCTACGGCTTTAACTGGGTCTTCGGCGACACCCTGGCCAACTACGACACCGACGGCATCGGCTACATCGTCGCTACGCCTGCGGCAGAGCCCGCGCCTGCAGCTGCAACAGGCAGCAACAACGGCGGCTGCTTCATCCAGCAGGTGGCTCAGTAGACCGTTTGTACTTGCCTGATTAGATTTAAGAGCCCCGGTTACACAGCCGGGGCTCTTTCTTATGGTAAAACAAACAATCGCAAATCAACTGGAAAACCAAAGACAACAAACCGCCTACACTCCTAAAATAGCCTTGACCGCCGATGTACCGATTCTATCCGCTCCGGCTTCGATGAGGGCTAGGGCCGTGCGTTTGTCGCGTATGCCCCCGGCGGCTTTTACCCCTGCCCTGCCCTTTGCCACTTTTGCCAGAAAATGTACGTCTTCGGCGCTTGCCCCACGGGGGCCGTAGCCGGTGGAGGTTTTTAGAAAGTCGGCCCCGGCGTCTAGCGCGGCTCTGGCTGCGCCGTCTAGCTGTGCGGGTGAGAGGAGCCCCGTTTCGAGGATGACCTTGAGGGTGTTGTCTGCTGTGGCTTTCCGCACTTCTTTAAGTTCGTCGCGAATTTCATCGAAGCGCCCCTCTTTGGCCCAGCCGATGTTTATGACTACGTCTATTTCAGTCGCACCCAGTTTTATCGACTCTTGCGCTTCGAAGGCTTTGGCGCGCGTGGTCTGGTTGCCAAGTGGAAAGCCCGCGACGGTGACGATGGCGACGGGGCTGCCCTTTAACACTTCTGCCGCCAGGGCTACGTTGGCGGGGGCTACGCAGACGCCGTGGCAGTTGAGCTTTACCGCTTCGGCGCACAGCGCTTCAACTTGAGAAGAGGTGGTTTGCGCTTTTAAAAGGGTGGACTCGATGGCGTCGGCCAGTAATGTTGCTGACATTGTTTTCTCCGCTTGGTGTATTCGTATTTCCAGAAACTATCATTGCACACTCGACGCCACAACCCCGGCGCGGTATCCTGCACCCATGTTTCGTACTATAGATAGATATATATTTACCGAATCCTTGCCCACTTTCGGCATTTCGCTGGCGGTGTTCATCTTCATCCTGATGGTTCACCGGATGGTGAAGCTCTTCGATCTGGTGATCTCGAAGGGGGTGGGGGTGGGCGAGGTGCTAACGCTGCTGGTGTTGGCGGTGCCTGCGGTGCTGCCCTTTATCCTGCCGGTGTGTCTGCTCTTGGCGGTGGTGCTGGCGCTGGGCAGATTAAGCTCCGACAGCGAGGTGGTGGCTATGCGCTCGTGCGGGCTGGGGCTGGGGCGCACGCTTCGCCCGGTGGCCATTTTTTCCGCCGGTGTTATGGTGTTGGCAGCGGTGGTCAGCCTGTGGGCGCAGCCGCAGGGCTCGAAGCTCTTTCGCACTACTCTTTATGAAACGCTAGTGCATAAGATCGACGTCTCCGCCGAGGCGGGGGTGTTTTCGCGTATCACAGAAGGGATCACTTTTTTCGCCGAAGAGGTGGACCACGAGACCGGCGAGCTAAAGGGGCTGATGCTGCACAGCGTGAAGGCCCCGCTGTCCAACTCGGTCATCTTCGCCCCGCGCGGACGCATCTCTTCAGACGACACCGGCGTGGTGCTGGAGCTGGAAGAGGCCGCGATCTACCCGATGCTGTCCGACGACGGCAAGGCCCGGCGCTCTTTTGCCGAGAAGAGCCGCATCACCATCCCCCTGCCCACGCAAGAGATACAGAAGAGCCGCCACGAGTTTCGTGAACGCTCAACGAGCGAGCTCTTTCGCGTCGGGTATGGCGAAAACCGCAATTTTGACGCCCTGATGGAGCTGCACAAGCGCCTGACGCTGCCCGTCTCCTGCCTAATCCTGGGGCTTCTGGGCGGCACGCTGGGCTCGCACCACTCGCGCACCGGCAAGGGACGCGGGCTGACCGTCTGCTTTGTCGTGCTCTTTGCCTACTACGCGCTGATCACCGCCGCCGACACGGTCGGCAGGCGCAGCGGCCTGGCACCCGAGCTGGTGATGTGGCTTCCCAATATAGTGCTCTTCACCCTCCTCATCTACGCCTTTGCGCGCAAGAACAACGAGCGCCCCCTGCCCTTCGAGTCGGCCCTTGTGCGGGCGGCCACCTGGCCGGTGAGGATATTTACCGGCGAGAGGAGGGGCGCATGAGCAAGCTCGACAGCTATCTGGCGGCCCAGTTTGCCCGCATCTTCGCCATGTGCGTCGGGGTGTTCGTCGGGCTCTTCCTGCTGATAACGCTTTTTGAGCGGCTGGGGACTTTTCTCAGGCATAAGGCTGCGCCCGCCGACTGCGCCCTCTATCTGCTGGCACAGGTGCCCTGGATGCTGATACAGGTGATGCCGATGGCGTGCCTTTTGGCCACACTGGTGTCGCTTACACTGATGTCGCGCGGCAGCGAGACCACCGCGCTGCGCTCGGTGGGCATCTCGCTTGTGCGCATCGCCAGGCCCTTCGTGCTCTGCGGGGCACTGGTCTGCGCGCTCACCTTCGCGCTGCAAGAGACGGTGATACCCAAGACCGCCGCTTTTTCCGAGCACATGCTGCGGGTGACGATAAGGGGCGGCTCGAAAAACATGCTCACCCGCTCCAGCGACGTATGGATGCGCTACGGGGGCAACTGGGTCTTTGTAAAGCTCGCGCTGCCCAAAGCCGGAGAGCTCCGAGAAGTTGAATTCTTCGAGACCGACAACGGCCAGGTGGTGCGTCAGCTAAAAGCCGCCTCGGCCAAGTGGGAAGACGGCTCGTGGACGTTGACCGAACCCCGCGAGGTCAACTTCACCGAAGAGGGGTGGGGTGTGCGAAACCTCGAAAGCATGAAGCTGCCCATTGCGCCGCCGCCCGAAGAGCTGGCCTTCGATCAGCGCAGACGCGGCACCTCGTCGATGGGCGAGCTACAGCGCCGCATCCGCAGCTACACCGCTCAGGGGCTTGAGACCAAAAACCTCCGGGTGCAGTGGTGGTCGCTCTCCAGCCTACCCTTTGCCAGCATGCTGATGCCGCTATTGGCGGTGCCCTTCGGGCTGCGCTCGTCTCGGCGCGGCGGGATGTGGACCTCTATAGGGGTAGGCGTCACCGTCAGCTTCGTCTACCTGCTCATCCTCATGTTGGGCTCCGCTCTGGGACAGGGGGGATACCTGCCGCCGTGGCTGGCTGCATGGAGCGGCAATTTCATCTTTTTCGCCATCGCGCTCCTGCTTTTTCGCCGGGCTGAAAAGGGCACCTGATCCCCACCGGCCCGACGCGCGCACCGCGCTGCATTTCCATTCACGCCTCACAGGGGCGTCGACTCCCTGTTTTTTAGCCATACTACAATCTTTTTTAGCCATACTACATTGACTTTCGTCGTACCCTTGTCTAGCATGAGACGCCGTTTGACAAGTGAACCTTTCTGTTACATATACCCTGTCGAAGGAGGACAAGATGGGCCGTTATGTCGAGACTTTTAAGCGCAGCCTTGAAGACAAAGAAGGTTTTTGGGCTGAAGTAGCTGAGGGAATCAGTTGGGAAAAAAAGTGGGACAAGGTTCTTGATGACTCCAACCCTCCGTTTTACAAATGGTTTGTTGGCGGACAGTTAAACACTTGCTACAACGCTCTTGACCGCCATGTCGAAGGTGGGCGCGCCGACCAGGACGCGATGATCTACGACAGCCCCGTCACCGATACACTCAAAAAATACACCTACCGCGAACTGCGCGACGAAGTAGCCAAGGTAGCAGGCGCGCTCAGGGATATGGGCGTTGGAAAAGGCGACACCGTCATACTCTACATGCCGATGGTACCCCAGGCCGCGATGGCGATGCTGGCCTGCGCCCGCATCGGTGCGGTGCATTCGGTGGTCTTTGGCGGCTTTGCTCCCAACGAGCTGGCAATCCGCATTGACGACGCCAAGCCCAAAGTGATCATCAGCGCCTCTTGCGGCATCGAAGGCGCGAAGGTCATCGCCTACAAGCCCCTGCTCGACAAAGCGATAGAGCTTGCCGAGAGCAAGCCCACCAACTGCCTTATCATGCAGCGCCCCCAGGTAGCCGCCTCGATGATCGAAGGACGCGACCTCGACTGGGAGGAAACAGTCGCCAAGGCCGCCCCCGCCGACTGCGTGACGGTAGAGGCCACCGACCCGCTCTACATCCTCTACACTTCCGGCACCACCGGCATCCCCAAGGGCATCGTGCGCGACAACGGCGGCCACGCCGTAGCGCTCATGTGGTCGATGAAGAACGTCTACAACGTCGAGCCCGGCGACGTCTACTGGGCCGCCTCGGATGTGGGCTGGGTAGTGGGCCACTCCTACATCGTCTACGCGCCGCTCTTTCTTGGTGCCACCACCATCGTCAAGACGCTTTTTACCGCGCCCACCGCTTTTCGCGCGATCAAAAAAGAAGACCCCAACGGCGAATACTACAAGAAGTACGACATGTCGAACTTCAAGTGCCTCTTTCTCGCAGGCGAGCGCACCGACCCCGACACCTACTACTGGGCCCGCGATCTGCTGGGAACCCCGGTCATCGACCACTGGTGGCAGACCGAATCGGGCTGGGCCATCGCAGCCAACTGCATGGGGCTTGAGCAGTACCCCGTAAAGGCGGGCTCGCCCACCCTTCCCGTGCCGGGCTACGACGTAAAGATCCTCGGCAACGACGGCCAGGAGCTCGGCCCCGACGAAGAGGGCATCGTCGCCATCAAGATGCCGCTACCCCCGGGATGCCTGCCCACCCTGTGGAACAACGACAAACGCTACCAGGAATCCTACATGGACCCCTTCCCCGGCTACTACTTCACCGGTGACGGCGGCTACATGGACGCCGACGGCTACGTATACATCATGGGCCGCGTCGATGACGTCATCAACGTCGCGGGCCACCGCCTCTCCACCGGCGCCATGGAAGAGATCATCGCCACCCACGACGTCATCGCCGAGTGCGCAGTCTTTGGCGCCGACGACAAGCTAAAGGGCCAGGTGCCGGTGGGCGTTCTAGTCCTCAAGGCTGGTGCCGAGGATACCGACGAAGCCAAGCTGGTGGCCGAGCTGGTGAAGATGGTGCGCGACCTGATCGGTCCCATCGCTTGCTTTAAGCAGGCCACCATCGTCAAGCGTCTGCCCAAGACGCGCTCCGGCAAAATCCTTCGCGGCACCATGCGAAAGATCGCCGACGGCGCGAAATACTCGGTCCCCTCGACGATCGACGATCCCGCCATCCTGGGCGAGATCGAAGAGGCGCTGACCACGATCGGCTACGCAGCCAAGTAGCTTGGCCGACCGCTGTTAACTCAAAAAGGCCGTCCCGGATGGGGCGGCCTTTTTTTGTCCGGATCGAAATAAGCTTGCCAACTCTGTAGAAAAATCACCACCGCCAACCCACGGGAAGCGCGCAGGTATAAAACCTTGTTTTAAAAATTCGCCCTTGCTATAGTTTCCGCTGAAATAACGCCCGGAAATGGCGTTATCGTCACCGCATCTGTAGGGGGATAAATGCGGCTCTTCGGAAAAACAACCATCCTGCTTCTCGCGTTGGCACTGCTCGCCACCGGTGCAACGCACGCGTCTGCCGCCAAGAGCGCGCGCAAGCAATCGCGCACACTCTATAAAAAGGGGCTCTGGGCGTTTCGCGCGGGCAACACGGAAGAGGCGATAGCGAAATTCACGCAAGCCTCGCAGCTCGCTCCTGATTTTCCCCATCCCCTCCTGGCCCTTGGCCGACTACACCAGACCAAATTCGAATCTACGATGCACGGCTACCCCGAGGCCCTACAAGCCTACGAGAGCCTTACCCTCGTCCTCATCGCCAACCCGCCCAGCGAGCACGCCAAAGACCTCCTGCAGGCCTACTACTACCAGGGATTGCTCTATCTCAAGGGCGGAGAATACGGAAAAGCCCTCCAGGCGCTCTACAAGTTCATCGACCTCTATCCCGATTTCGATAGCATGGCCCAGGTACACAACTCCATAGGCGTCGCCCACTACTACCTCGACCAATACGGGCAGGCCGTGGCG
>CAXMSR010000084.1:0-6602 GCA_964195725.1 uncultured Kiloniellaceae bacterium
CGGGCAGCAACCTCGAAAAGGTTATTCGCGCCGGCCACTTCGTCGTCACCGGCGAACTAGGGCCGCCCCAGGGGGCCAGCGTCAAGCACATACGCGAGAAGGTGGGCTATCTTAAAGGCGTGGTCGACGCGGTAAACGTCACCGACAACCAGACCGCCGTGGTGCGGATGTCTAGCCTGGGGGCCAGCGCCATCGCAGTGCAGGAGGGGCTGGAGCCGGTGATGCAGATGACCTGCCGGGATCGCAATCGGCTGGCGATGCAGGCCGATTATCTCGCCGCCTACGCCCTGGGGGTGCGCAACATGCTCTCGCTCACCGGCGACCACCAGTCCTTTGGCAACCACCCCACGGCGAAAAACGTCCACGACATGGACTCGATGCAGCAGCTCAAAATGTTAAAGGACATGCGTGATGACAACATCTTCGAGTGCGGCGACGACGTGAAGGGTGGCGAGGCCCGGTTCTTCATCGGCGCGGCCGCAGCCCCCGAAGCTCATCCCGTCGAGTGGCGTCCGCAGCGGCTGGCGAAAAAAGCCGCCGCCGGGGCGGACTTTGTCCAGACCCAGCTCGTCTACAACATGCCCGCCTTCAAGGCGTACATGGAAGAGGTGCGAAAGCTGGGGGTACACGAAAAACTGGCGATCTTAGTAGGCGTCGGCCCGCTAAAGGGGCCGATGATGGGCCGCTACATGCGCGACTTTGTGCCGGGCATCACCGTGCCCGACGATGTGATCGAGCGGATCGAGGGCGTGGCGGCGCACATCCCCAAGGAAGAAAAAGCCGAGCGGCAAAAAGCCTGGCGCGCCGAGGGGCTCCGCATGTGTATCGAACAAATTGAAGAGCTGCGCGAGGTCGAGGGCGTGGCGGGGGTTCATGTGATGGCGATAGAGTGGGAAGAGGCGGTTGAGTCTATCGTCGAGGGCGCGGGGCTCTTGCCGCGTCCGGTCGTCTAGTCGCGTACCCCGGGCAAGGGGGAATGGAAGAGATGGGCATGAAAGAGGCTGGCATGAAAGAAACGGGCATGAACGAGATAGATACGAACAGGGACGGCGCGCACGCCACCACAATGAAGACGGGGCTGGCAGCCGAAGTAGAGGCCCAGTGCGGGCAGAACACCTATCTCTGCTACCAGTGCGTGCGCTGCACCAGCGGCTGCCCGGTCACCGATTATTATGATTACACCCCCAACCAGGTGATGCGGCTCGTACAGATAGGCGACGAAGATACCGCGCTCAACGCACGCACGCCCTGGCTGTGCGCCTCGTGCCAGACCTGCTCGACCCGCTGCCCCCAGGGGCTCGATATCGCAAAGGTAATGGAGACGCTCACCCAGATAGCGCAGCGCCGTGGGCTTAAACCCGCAGTGCCCAATGTCGCGCTCTTCAACAAAATATTCATGAAAGACGCGGGGCTCTTCGGGAGAGTCTACGAGCTGGGGCTGATGGGGTCGATGAACCTATTTTCGGGCAACCTCTTCGAGGATATGGATTTGGGCATCGAAATGATGAAAAAGTCCAAGCTCGCCTTTCTGCCCTCCTTCGCGCGCTCACGCCCCGACAAAGCCACCCGCCTTGAGATAACCGAAAAACAGGTTGGCTACTATCCCGGCTGCTCGCTGCATTCGCTGGCAAAAGAGTTCGACACCTCGTACCGGGCCTCGGCGGTCGCGCTGGGCTTTGAGCTGGTAGAGCCCAAGGGGTGGACGTGCTGCGGCGCCAGCCCGGCGCACCATGTCGACCACTACCTGGGGGTAAAGGCCCCGGTGGTCAACCTGGCGCTGGCCGAGGCCACCGGGCTGCGCGAAGTAGTGGCACCCTGCGCGGCGTGCTACAACCGCTTCAAAGCCGCCGAATTCGAGCTGAAAAACGACGTGAAGCTAAAGGGGCGCATCGACGCCGACATGGGCTACACCTATCAGGGTAGCCTGAAAGTCCAGTCCATAACCGACTGGCTCGTCGATACCGTGGGTACGGATGCCATAAAGGCGCGTGTGGTGAGCCCGCTAGAGGGGCTGCGCGCCGTTAGCTACTACGGGTGCCTGCTGACCCGTCCGCCCGAAGTCACCGGGCATCCGCACCCCGAATACCCGATGGAGCTGGACAATATAATGGAAGCGCTGGGGGCCGAGCCGCTGGACTGGGACGACAAAACCACCTGCTGCGGCGGCAGCCTGGCCGTACCCGCCAAAGAAGTAATGCTGGCGCTAAGCCAAAAGATAGTCGAAAGCGCCATGGCGGTAGGTGCCGACGTAGTCGTCGTCGCGTGTCCGCTGTGCGACTCCAACCTCGACAGCCGTCAGGGGCAGATGGAGGGGCTAGAAGGGCGCATCCCCGTGCTCTACGTCACCCAGCTCATGGCGCTGGCGTTCGGTCTAAGCGGCAAAGCACTGGGGTTCGAGCGAAAACTCGTCGATCCCCGGCCATTACTGAAAAAAAAGAAGTTCATCTAAATGACGATTAAAAAGCTCCGGGAGGGTATCGCAGCCATCCTCACAGATGGGGCAAACCATTTGACGACCCTGCAACGGGCAGACACGACAGGAGGTGGCGCGTGCTGGTGAAACACCTCATGACCCCCGATCCCATATCAATCTCAGCCGACAGCTCTGCCGCCGAGGCTGGGGACCTGATGGGCGAGAAAAAAATCAGGCACCTGCTCGTAATGGAAGAGGGCAAGCTCCAGGGGCTCCTCACGCGCTCGTCGCTGGGCCGGGCGCTACCCGGCCGGGGCACCGGGCTTACCCGTTTCGAGTACAACTACCTGACCGCCAACACCCCGATCCGCGATGTCATGATACCCGATCCGCTGCTTTGCAGCGAAGACATGCCCGCCGAAGAAGCAGCGCGCATCATGAACGAAAACCGCATAAGCAGCCTCGTAGTGCTCGAAAACGACTACCCCGTAGGCATCATCACCGACACCGACATCTTCGAAGCCATGCTAGAGCTTCTGGGGGCGCGCCGAAACGGCATTCGCGTCACCGCGCATCTTGAAAACAAACCGGGAGAACTGGCAAAACTCTCCCAAGTGATGGCCCAGGCAGGGGGCAACATAACGGCCATCGGAGCGTGGGAAATCGACGCTGCCACGACAGGCGCGCTGATGAAAGTAGAAAACATCTCGGCAAAAAAAGTGCGGGAAGCCCTTGAGTCCGCTGGCGGCATCAAACTGGCCGACCTGCGCGACCTCTCCTACAAGGGGTAACGCGGCGGTCCCGACAGGCGTCGGGAAGGCGAATACTCGAATATTCCTATATATTTTTGAACTTGTGTGCTGTCAGGCAGGGGGGCAGGTGGGCAGCGGTTACTGCCACCAGGGACGTGCGCCGCGCATGGTACGGCGGTGCATCTTGCGCTGCATCGTCGGCAGACGAAAAGAGCGGCGAGCGGAAGTAAACAACCTCGTAATCGACTTAAACGAGGGCAACCCCTTCCGAACAATCAGCGGAGAAGTCATCAAGAGCAGAATTACCACCATCTGAGGCAAAATTGTATTAATCATCTGGTTTAATTTTCCCTTATCTCTTCAGAGGTTTTGCAGCCGGAACCGTTCTTGGGGGCGATATTTAATGGTTCAGGTAGCCACCTGTCAAGTAAAAAACATTAAATCTTACTATTTGAGTATTAATTATACCTGAAATAAGCAGGCGAGGGGGGGGAGGGGGTGTTTTATTTTGGGTGGATAAGATCGAGATCAAATTCAAGTTCAACTGCGTTTCGCCACGCCACTTCGTGGCTCTTGGAAACCAAGGAGGGGTAACGCGACCCCACCTTTGGAAGTTATCAGGCTTTGCCTGAAACTGCATTGTGTCTGGTAACGCGGGAACAAGTCCCGCTGGGTCGCGCCCCTGATTGGCTCCATGCCCTTCGGGCACCGTTCGCTCTTTATTCTAAAAGATGTGCGCCTGAAACTCGGTCGTGACCAATCGAAGGATTGTGGGCGCGGGGTTGGGGTGATGCGGTGGTGGTGTTTTGCTGGGAGGTGCGGGTGGGGGCAGGTCTTGTCTTCGGCGGTTTTCCTGTTATTATAACCAGATGGCTAGACCGGTGCGGGTGGAGTTTGCGGGGGGATTGTATTATGTGTCGTCGCCCAACGATGGGCGTAGGCCTGTGGTGCGCGGGGATGGGGACCGGTATGTGTGGCTGGAGGTGTTGGAGGCTACGCTTGAGCGTTACGGGTGGCGGTGCCACGGGTGGTGTCTGATGGACGGCGGGTACCATTTGGTGGTGGAGACGCCGCAGGCTAATCTTTCGCTGGGGATGCGTCAGTTAAACGGGGTGTATACGCAGCGGTTTAACGCAAAACATGGAACAAAGGGCCAGCTTTTTCACGGGCGCTTCAGATCGCTTGTGGCGGAGCGGGGCGCTGCGCTTTTGGCGGTGGTGGGGTTTATGGCTGCCTGCCCGGTTGTGGCGGGGTTGGTGAAGCGTCCGCAGGAGTATGAGTGGTCGAGTTACGCGGAGCTGACTGGTAGGCGGCCCGGCAAGAGGTGGCTTGAGCAATCTTTGGTGCTGGGGCTGGTGGGCAGGAGCCGCAAGTGGGCGCGTGACGAGTTGATTACGACGGTGGAGGGCCGGGAGGCGGAGTTTGTCGCGCCGCACACGGCGGCGGTGGGGCAGTGTTATCTGGGCACGCCTGAGTTTGTGGAGCGGATGCGCTCTTTGGCGGCTGGGTCTTTAAAGGGGGGCAAGCCCGGTGTGGCGAGGCAGGCGGGGCAGGGGAAGCAGGCCGGGCCGGCAGGACATGGGGGCAATCCGGGTAATAATACAACGCTGGAGGAGCTGTTTTCTCCTCTTCCCACTGATAAGGCGGAGCGCAACCGACGCATCGCCAGGGCGCACGGCGCAGGGTTTACGCTGGCCGAGATAGGCCGCGCGGTGGGGCTGCATTACGGCCATGTCAGTAAAATCGTCAAGCGCGAGGAGAAGGTGCAGGGGTCGGATACGCCGCTGCTTTTGTTGATGGATTAGCGCCTCTGCTGCCGATCTTGAATCAGCCGCCCGGCTGCGACGCCCCGCACCCCCGCTTGCGCTACACCTGCTTGCGCTACACCCGCTTGCGCTACAGTGATACCATTCGCGTTTATTCTCCTATGATTTTCACCAGCAGCCTTTTGCGGCGGCGTCCGTCGAATTCTCCGTAGAAGATCGCTTCCCAGGGGCCGAAGTCGAGCTTTCCAGCTGTTACCGCCACTACTACTTCGCGCCCCATTATCTGGCGTTTTAAGTGCGCGTCGCCGTTGTCTTCGCCGGTGTTGTTGTGCTGGTATAGGCTAAGGGGCTCGTGCGGGGCCAGCTCTTCAAGCCAGCGTTCGTAGTCTTGGTGCAGGCCGTGTTCGTTGTCGTTGATGAAGACCGAGGCGGTGATGTGCATGGCGTTTACCAGTACCAGCCCCTCTTTGATGCCGCTCTCGCGCAGGCACTCGTTTATTTTTGGAGTGATGTGGATGAAGGCGCGGCGGGTGGGCACGTCGAACCAGAGCTCTTTGCGATAGCTTTTCATGGGGCAGTCCTTTTGGAGTTTCGGTTGCGGTGCGCGATGTATAAAAAAAGCGGCGAGGGGATAGGCTCCCTTCGCCGCTTCTGCGTTGCTGTGGTTTTGTCGTGAGTAACGCCTCTACAGATTTGCCGTGTGTACCCCGGTGACGTTGGGCAGGTTGGCCAGCTCGGCCAGGGTTTTTTCGTCGGGGGCGCTGTCGATGTTGATGACGGTGATCGCCTGCCCGCCGGGCGTGTTGCGGCCAAACTGGAGCTGGCCGATGTTGATCTCGTTGTCGCCCAGAACGGTGCCGATGGAGCCCACCAGTCCGGGGCGGTCGTTGTTCCAGAGCACCAGAAGGTTGCCCTTGGGGATCGCTTCGATGGCGATGGAGTCGATCTCGACGATGCGCGGCTCGCTTTTGCCGAAGATAGCGCCGGCTATGGTGCGCCCGCCGCTCTTGGCTTCGATGGTTATGCGAATGAGCGAGGTGTAGTCTTCGCCTTCGCTGCAGACCGTCTCTTGCACTTTGATGCCGCGCTCTTTGGCGGTGACGGGGGCGTTGACGAGGTTGACCCAGTCGCCCAGCATGGAGGCGAGGAGCCCGGTAAGCGCCGAGGCGGTGATGAGCCCCGTGCGGCCCTCGGCGGCGTGGCCGCTAAGTTCGATGTTCAGCCCGCTGATGCCCTCGATGCCCAGCTGCGCCTGTAGTTTGCCGAGGCTCTCGGCCAGCTCAAGGTAGGGGCGCATCTTGGCCAGCGTCTCTTGGGGGACGCTGGGGACGTTGAGCGCGTTGACGATGACGCCGTCGACGAGGTAGTCGCCTATCTGGTGCGCCACCTGCACGGCTACTGCGGTCTGGGCCTCTTCGGTAGAGGCGCCAAGGTGCGGGGTGCAGATGAGGTTCGGGTGCTCGATGAGCTTGGTCAGCCCCGGAGGCTCTTGGGCGAAGACGTCGAGTGCGGCCCCGGCTACCTTGCCGGAGTTTAGCGCCTCTAAAAGGTCGTCTTCGTTGACGATGCCGCCGCGCGCCGCGCAGATGATGTAGACGCCGTCTTTCATGACCTTTAGCGTCTCGGCGTTAACGAGATCGGTGGTCTCTTTAAGCTTGGGCACATGGATGG
>CAXMSR010000085.1:0-6501 GCA_964195725.1 uncultured Kiloniellaceae bacterium
CAAATGATTACTTCCAATGAAATTAAAGTGAACTTCACGGTTAACGGCGACCCGAGAAGGCTGACAGTCAAAGCCAACCGGACGCTCTTGGACCTCATCCGCGCCGATCTTGGGCTGACCGGCACCAAGAAGGGCTGCGGCATGGGCAAATGCGGGGCGTGCACGGTCCTTATGGACGGCAGGCCGGTGCACTCCTGCCTGATACTCGCCCCCCAAGCTGACGGAGCCGAGATTCTAACTGTCGAGGGGCTCTCGGAGGGAGGCCCCCATCCGCTTCAGACCGCCTTTGTAGAGCGCGGAGCGATCCAGTGCGGCTACTGCACCCCCGGCATGGTTATGACCGCCAAGGCGCTGCTGGACGAAACGCCCAACCCCACCGACGACGAGATCAAGCTGGCGATCTCGGGCAATCTTTGCCGCTGCACCGGTTATAACAAAATAGTCGAGGCGATCCGCTCCTGCGCCTCCGGGGCTGGCGAGGAGGCTGACAATGGGTAAGCTGGACGTAATCGGCAAGAGCCACCCTCAGCTTGACGGCTATGCCAAAGTTAGCGGCAAGACCCGTTTTGTATCGGATATGGAATTGCCCCACATGCTGCACGGGCGCATCTTGCGCAGCCCCCACCCGCATGCCCGAATCATCTCCATCGACACCAGCCGCGCCGAAGAGCTCCCGGGGGTAAAAGCGGTTATCAGCTATAAAGATACGCCCGGCATCAAGTTCGGTCCACGGAGCGAGGATTGGACGATCTTCGCCGACGATATCGCGCGCTTTCACGGCGACGAAGTAGCTGCGGTGGCGGCAATCGACGAGGACACGGCGGAAGAGGCGCTAGAGCTTATCGAAGTTCAATACGAAGCGCTCCCCGGGGTCTACGACCCGGTGGAAGCACTCGAAGAGGGCGCTGTGCAGGTTCATGAGGACAAGCCCGGCAACGTAGCCGCCCATTACAAGATCGAAGCAGGCGACGTGGACGGCGCGTTGGCTGCCGCCGATTGCGTCTACGAAGGTAGCTACTACCTCAACCAGGTCTACCAGGCATACCTGGAGCCGATGGGGTGCGTCGCCGAAGTCGATGACGCTGGCCGCTTTAACCTCTATGCGGGAACGCAGGTACCCAACCCGATGAGGCTCACCTACGCCAAGGCTCTGGATATAGGCGTTGAAATGATCCGCGTGGTGGTGCCCGATTACGGTGGCGGCTTTGGCGGCAAGATGGAGACCAACATCCACCTGATCGCCATGCTGTTGGCCCGAAAAACCGACCGCCCCGTACGGATGATGAACACCCGCCACGATGACTTCATCGCAGGCAACCCCCGCGTCCCCATGCACATCGACATAAAGCTGGGGGCCACCAAAGACGGCAAGATTACCGGCAAAGAGGTGCGCGTGGTAGGTGCTGCAGGTTCACGCCTCGTCTACGCCCACGCCATAGTCTCCACCGCCTGCTACAGGGTAGATGCGCTCTACGATTTCAAAAACGTGCGCGCCGAGGGGTTCACCGTCTACACCAACACCGTGCCCACCAGCTGCTACCGGGGGTTCGGTAACTCACAGATGACCTTTGTGCTCGAATCGGCGATGGATGAATTGGCTGAAAAGCTTGGAATCGATCCAGTACAAATTCGGCTCATAAACGCCATCAAGCCATACTCGACGAACATCCACGGCTGGGAAATTAAAAGCTGTGCCCTGGAAGAGTGCATCACCGAAGCCGCAGAGCGAATCGGCTGGGAAGACAAGCGCGCCGACAAAACCCCCCTTCGCGGAATCGGCTTGGCTTGCTGCAACCATGTGTCGGGCAACCGCGCTTTTTTCGGCCCCTTTGACGGCGGCGGCGGGATAGTGCGCATAGGCATGGACGGCAGGGTTACAGTCTTCCACGGCGAATCGGACATGGGGCAGGGGATGAAGACCACCTTCGCCCAGATCGTCGCCGAGCGCCTGGGGGTCTCGCTTGATCGCGTCAGCACGGCGATGGTCGATACCGACATTTCGCCCTTCGGCTGCGGCTCCTTCGCCACCCGTGGCACCGTCATGGGCGGCAACGGTGTGCTGGCCGCCGCCGCTGACGCTTCTGAAAAGATAATCAAAGTAGCTGCTCGCATGCTTGAAGCCGACGCTGCCGACATCGTCTGCAGTAAAGACAACCTCCACGTAGTCGGAGACGAAGGACGCAGCGTCGGCTTTGCTCAGGTCGCCGAGCAGGCAACCTACGACAACCACGGCGCGCCCATAGTGGGCGTCGGGCACTATGATCCGGGCACGGTCTTGCCCGATCCGAAAACTAAAAAGGGCAACATCTCCCCGGTATATCCCTTCGGCTGCCACATAGCGGAGGTGGAAGTCGATCCTTCTACAGGCCATGTAACGGTTACAGGCTACGTAGCAGCACACGACGTGGGCAGGGCGATAAACCCCCTCTCGCTTCAGGGGCAGATTCAGGGCGGCGTGGCCCAGGGGCTCGGATGGACGCTCTACGAAGATATGATTTATCGCGATGGCAAGATCATCAACCCCGACTTTGTCGACTATGTCATTCCCACTGCCCTGGACATGCCCGAAGTAGACACGATCATTCTGGAGCCGGTAGACCCCAACGGCCCCTACGGTGCCAAGGGGATCGGCGAACCCGCGCTAAACCCCGTCATGTCGGCCATCACCAACGCAATCTTCAACGCCACCGGCATCCGCATAAAATCTCTGCCAATCTCGCCAGAGGAGATCATGAAACAGCTTCGCGAAATGGGAAATTGAGCGGATTTGATAGCTAAATATCTAAAGTTGAAAGGAAAATACTTATGGCAAAACCTGAGATTGAATTCATTGACTACGACACCGAGTACCAGTGGCGCGACGTTGAAGGCGACACGCTTGGGATCAAGGAAAAGATCCTGAGCTATGACGCTGATACCGGCGACTACACGCGCATGCTTAAATTCCCTCCCGGCATCCAGACCACCGAGACGCTGGTGCATGATTTCTGGGAAGAGGTGCTGATAGTCGAGGGCACGCTCTACGACAGAGCCAAGGACGAGACCTTTTTGCCCGGCTTCTACGCCTGCCGTCCTCCTGGAATGACTCACGGCCCCTACGACATTCCCACCGGCTGCGTGACCTTTGAAATTCGTTACCACAAAAAGTAATGGGCGCGCCTTGGGCGCGATGGAGATGAGAGCGTGAAAATTGAGCTTACCCTGGAAGAGAGCGGCCAAGAGACTCCGCTGACCTTTGAATTCAAGCGGATGATCAACGCCGGCTACACTGGCCGCAACCAGGCGGAGGTGCGCGCTCACATAGACGAGCTGGCCCAAAAAGGCATCCCCGGCCCCGCCGTCACGCCCACCATGTACCCGGTGATCGCGCGCACACTTGTGACCGACGACGAGATCGAGGTCTACAGCAATGAAACCTCGGGCGAGGCGGAGTACGTGCTTTTGATCGATGGCGACGGGACGATCTACGTAGGCGTTGGCAGCGACCACACCGACCGCCACCTTGAAGAGACCGACATCCCGCGCGCCAAGCAGATATGTCCCAACATCATGAGCAGCGTCGTCTGGCGGCTAGACGAAGTCTCGGCCCACTGGGACGAGCTGGAGCTTGCGAGCACCATAACGGTAGAGGGCAAAGTGATTGCCTACCAGAAGGGCACGCTTGGCGCGCTCATGTCGCCTGCCGAGCTGATGGAGTTTATTGAGGCCAACGTCGAAGGCGACCTCAAAGAAACAGTGATCTTTTCGGGCACGCTGGCAAACCTTCTGGGCGAGTTCGGCTTTGGCGAGAGATTTGACACCGAGCTGGTCGACCCCAAGCTGGGGAGAAAGCTCACCGCCGGTTATGCCGCCCTGCCTCTTGACTACGCGAAAGAGGACTAGACGATGAATATCGCCTCCATACAGATGGCCGTCGTCGAGGGCGACAAGGAAGCGACGATCAAAAAGGCTGTGGCAAATATCGAACGCGCCGCCGATGCCGATCTGATCATTTTGCCAGAGATGTGGAACGTCGGCTTCATGAGCTTTGATCGCTACGTCTCCGAAGCGGAGACCAAGGAAGGCCAGACGCTAACGGCCCTTCGCGAAGCTGCGGTCAAAGCTGGGAGCTATCTGCACACCGGCAGTTTTGTAGAGGAGGACGGCGGCAATTTTTACAACTCCAGCTACCTCCTCTCGCCAAAAGGCGAGACCGTGGCCAACTACCGCAAAATCCATCTTTTCGGCTACCAGTCGAAAGAGACGCAGCTACTCACCAGTGGTGAAAAGGTAGTGGTCGCCGAAACCGAGCTTGGCAACTTCGGCATGGCCACCTGCTACGACCTGCGCTTTCCCGAACTCTTTCGCAGGATGGTTGAAAAAGGCGCAGAGATCTTTCTGGTGTGTTCCGCCTGGCCCTATCCCAGGCTTGAAGCCTGGTCGATGTTAAACCGCGTGCGCGCGCTGGAAAATCAGTGTTTTCTCGTCTCGGCCAACTCGGTGGGGATGAACGAAGGCGTGCGCTTTGTGGGCCACTCGATGGTGGCCGACCCGTGGGGGGTGATAAAGGCCGGTGCCGGCGACGAGGAAGAGATCATGCGCTGCGCGATTGACCTGAACGAGCTTTGCGATGCCCGTACAAACTTCCCCGCCCTGGCTGACCGGGTTTCGTGGGTAGACGAGATTATTTCAAACGATTGATAATATAGCCCGGTAGAAGTGATCGGGTGAGGAGAGTGCAATGGCTAATCTGGAAGTTGAATTTTGCGGCGTTAAGTTTAAAAACCCCCTGGTTGCCGCCTCGGCGGAGCCCACCCTGAACGCCGACAACATGAAGCGCTGCTTCGACGCGGGTGCCGCCGGTGTTATCGCCAAGACGATGACCGATTCCGAAGCTATGCGCGAGCTGACCACCCGCTCAAAGTGGCGCTACTTGAACGAGAGCCACAGGGTGTGCCGTGGCAAAGTGCCGCAAGCTTTTAGCTTCTATGGACGAAGTGGTCTGGCGCTTGAGCCGCCCAAAGAGTTTTTGGTCGAGATCCGCGAAGCGGTGCGCTACGGCGAAGAGAGCGGCAGCGTCGTCATCGGCTCGGTCGCAGGCACCGAGATACCGGGCTGGGTAGAGCTCGCAAAGCAGATAGAGGGCGAGGGCGTGCCGATCATCGAGCTCAACTTCGGCTGCCCCCACCCACATCTCATGCCCGGGGTTCGCACCGGCATGAACGTCGGCCAGGATTTTAACTACGGCACCGAGATCGCCCACGCGGTATCCAAAGCTGTGAATGTCCCCGTTCTCATCAAGGTGACGCCGCAGGTGACCGATCTCGTGACCTTCTCCGAGATGCTCGTGGATGCGGGCGCGGCGGGTGTTACGCTTACCAACCGCTTTATTGGCTTTGTGCCCGACGTTGAAACTGCCGAGCCCCTGATCTACGGCAAGGCCGGCGTGGGCGGCCCCTGGATCAAGCCCCTGACGCTGCGCTGGATTCACGACGTCTACATGGCTTCGGGCGGCAAGACCCCCATCACCGGCACCAACGGCGTTTTTGACTGGCACGACATCATCCAGTACATCATGACCGGCGCAAATATCGTCCAGATGTGCTCGGCGGTAATGGTCCACGGCTACGAGTGGCTGGGCAAGCAGGTGGAGGGCATCGAGAAGTTCATGGACGAAAAAGGGTACGAAACCGTCGAAGAGATGCGCGGCCTGGCATCGCGAGCCGCTCTGCAGTACGCCGACATGCCCGCCGAGCGCGCACGCGTGAACAAAGACGAATGCATCCACTGCAAGCGCTGCCTCAAGGTCTGCTTTTACGACGCGATGAACGACACTGAGGACGCCACCGAGGTCAACACCGACAACTGCGTTGGCTGCGGCGGCTGCTACTCGGTTTGCCCGGCAGAGGGCGCCATTGATATCTACCCGGCACCTTAGTAGCTGGGGTTATTTAACCTATAACGATCAAAGCATCAGGAGCTTTTAGAGACAGATGAATCTTATAGAAGGAAACGAAGCGATAGCTTGGGGCGCGTTTGACGCGGGGTGCCGGTTTTTTGCCGGTTACCCGATAACGCCCGCCACGTCGGTAATGAACAACATGTTGGCGCTCCTGCCCCCTGCGGGTGGCACGGTGGTGCAGGCCGAAGACGAGATCGCGTCGATTGGCATGTGCCTTGGCGCATCAATGGCGGGAGAAAAAGTGCTCACCGCCACCTCGGGGCCGGGGATCAGTTTGTACAGCGAGAACATCTCGTTTGCCATCGGCTCGGAGATCCCGCTGGTGATTATAAACGTCATGCGCCTTGGGCCGTCTACTGGTTCCGCGACGCGCTCGGCCGACGGAGACGTCGAGTTCATGCGCTGGGGCAATAGCGGCGGGCTGCCGATCATCTGTCTGGCTCCGGTGGACGTAGCCGACTGCTACACGCTGACGGTCCAAGCGTTTAACCTCGCCGAGAAATACCGCTGTCCGGTGTTTGTCGCCCCATCCAAAGACATCGGACTCACCAAAGAGTCGG
>CAXMSR010000086.1:0-6233 GCA_964195725.1 uncultured Kiloniellaceae bacterium
CGGGCGTGTGCGCGCCTTCGACCTTGGCGGGGCGAAGCTCATCCCCCTCTGGACTTTTAGCAGCGGAGCACCCTTTCGGGGTGAGCTGGCGCTCTCCGACGACGGCACCCTTCTGGCCCCCTGCCAGAACGGAACACTCTACGCCCTGGACGCCGAGAGCGGCAAACTGCTCTGGAGCTCCGACTCGGACGAGCCGCGTATCTCAGGCCCGGTTATTGCAAATGTAAATGGCATAAACGCGGCGCTGACAGCCGACCGTGGCGGGGCCCTCGTGGCGCTCTCCCTTGAAGGCGGCGATGTGCTATGGCGCGCCGCGCTGTGCGGCCCCTCCTGGTATGCGCCCGTTGTTGTAGTTGAAGAGCGGGTAGTCAAAGGGCAGGCAGTTGAAAAGCAGACGATCGCGGGCGACGACGAAGGCTGCCTTAGTTCTTTCAACCTGGCCGACGGCCGCGCAAGGTGGAGCACGCAGCTGGCCGGGGCAGTGAGAAGCAAGCCAGCTCTAGTGGTAGGCCAGCTGGTGGTCGGCACCCTCGCGGGCGCCAACTCCGAAGCCGACAGCGGTGGCTCGCTCTATCTCATCGACGCCGCTTCCGGCTTTGTGCGCGACCGTTTAAAGGTCGGCGACGCCATCCACACCTCCCCCGCCGTCATGGGGTCGAGACTGATCTTCGGTTCACGCGATGCAGTTGTGAGGGCGGTGGATGTCATAACCGTCGACGGTGAAAAGTAGTTGCGATCAATCAACCTCGATACCCGCATTATCGGGTATCTTTATCTTTGCGGACTTAAAAAATTGAACAACCAAAATCCCGACTTGAGAGTAGCCACAATGAGAAAAATTATAGCCTTAACGGCCCTCCTTATCGCAATATCGCTTCCCGCCGCCGCCTGCGTAGGTAAAACCCTGCTGGTTGGCACCGACTCAACGCCTCGCAGCAGGGTCATAGCGCAGGTGTTGGCGATCCTGATAAACGAACGCACCGGAACGACGATTGAGGTGGTGGATTTCAACGACGCCAAGGCCCTGCACGACGAGCTGACCAGCGGCGACGTCGACCTCGCGCTGGCCTACACCGCAAGAGCGCTTAAGCTGGAGGGGTTGCCCCCGACCGCCGACTCCCAAAAAGCTCTGGAGCGGGTAAAAACCCACTACCGCGAAGAGCTCAACCTGAAGTGGCTCAGCCCGCTGGGCTTCTCCGAGCCGGGAAACACCGCATCGCTGGCGGCTACCCTGGCGCAAAAACACGCCCTCAAGAAGTTCCCGGCGCTGCCCCGCCTCATCGCCAAGACCCAGAGCGTTTTCACCGAAGAGGTGATCGAGCAACTGGTAGGGGCTGAAAACCATGCAAAGGCGGTAAGAGCGTTTCTGCGCAATAAGAAACTCATTTAGTCGGAACTGCCTGCCCTATTCACACATGTTTTTACGCTAATACCCTTAAAGTATTCCCCTTTTGCTTTGACCTAAATGGTTCGCTAGAGTAGACTCCTGTACGGTTAAATCTCCGTCCACTTTCTTGAGGAGTCTCGGTTATGGCGCGCATCTTTGACGACCACCCCTCCAGCATCGGCAACACACCGCTCGTTCAACTCAACAAAGTCACCAAGGGGCTAAAGGCAAGGATTTTAGCCAAGGTGGAGAGCCGAAACCCGGCCTTCTCGGTAAAATGCCGTATCGGAGCATCGATGGTTGCCGAGGCTGAAAAAAACGGACTTTTGAAACCGGGAATGACGGTGATAGAGCCCACCAGCGGCAACACCGGCATCGCGCTTGGGTTCGTCTGCGCAGCCAGGGGTTACCGCCTCGTCCTCACCATGCCGGAGACGATGAGCATCGAGCGGCGAAAGATTCTTCAGGCATTCGGGGCCGAGCTGATCCTGACCGCCGGGATCAAGGGGATGCGCGGCGCGATCGAAGAGGCGCCGGCGCTCCCGCGGTCGGCACCCAAAAAATATTATATGCCAAATCAGTTCGAAAACCCGGCCAACCCTCTTATCCACTTCACCACTACAGGGCCTGAGATCTACAGCGACACCGACGGCAAGGTCGATTTCCTGGTGGCTGGCGTGGGCACTGGCGGCACCATCACCGGCATCTCACGCTATCTGAAGCAGGAGCGAAAGCTCCCCCTCACCTCGGTGGCTGTCGAGCCCACCGGCAGCGCCGTGCTCAGCGGCGGCTCACCCGGCCCCCACCGCATCCAGGGGATCGGAGCGGGGTTTACACCCGCAGTGCTCGACCTCTCGCTGGTTGACCGGATCGAGCGCGTAGAGGAAGAAGCGGCCTTCGAGATGACCCGGCGCATGGCAAGTGAAGAGGGCATCCTCTGCGGCATCTCCAGCGGTGCCGCCGTAGTGGCCGCCTTAAGCATCGCCGCACTGGACGAAGCGCAGGGCAAGACGATCGTGGTCATCCTGCCGGATTCGGGCGAACGCTATCTCTCTACCGATCTCTATTAAAGCCGGGCTCCGTGCAAACGGAGCAGCTAAAATGCTTTGAGAAACTAAAACGGCCCGAACACTTGCAAGTGTTCGGGCCGTTTTAATTTTAGCGTTCCGGTGCTCGGTCAAACAAGCGCCAGGTGCGATTAAGTCCCTAGCCGCAGCTACCGCCGCAGCCGCTGCAATCGCTGGGTGCGCAGCCGCCTTCTTCACCGGCGAGCTGGGCGAGCTCTTCAGCTTGGGGGTCGCGCACTTCGGTGATCTCGACGTCGAAGTTAAGCGTCTCGCCTGCGAGAACGTGGTTAAAATCGGCGTATACGGTCTCATCGTCTGTTTTGATTACGCGAAAGCTCACGGGGCCGTGGGGGCCGTTGGCGGTAAAGCCCTGGCCGGGGGTCAGCTCTGCGTCGGCGGGGAAGTTTTCGCGGGGAATCTCGCGGTGCATCTCTTCCGAGCCCATACCGTAGGCTTTTTCGGGGGGAATCTGGACGGTGAACTTCTCGCCCACCTCTTTGCCGATTACCGCTTCGTCCAAACCTTCGATCACCTGTCCGCTGCCCTGGATAAAGCCAAGGGGATCCTGACCTTCAGAACTGTCTACCTTCTCGCCGTTGTTCAGGGTGAGAGTGTAGTGGACGGCGACAAATTTCTTCTCTTCGACTTTCATGTGTATACCTTTCATTAAAATATTTCTCCTCTTTCAGTTCGACTCGCTAGAAACCTAACGATCCAAAAGGCAAAAGTCAAACCACAGCGGTATAAATTGCATAAAAAAAGCTATTCAGTTCAATCTTTATCCTAATTTGCGCCCTCTTCGGCCTCTCCGTCTTCGGGCGGACTCTCAACCGTCTCCCCTCCAGGGGTGTCGGCTTCCTCTTGGGCTTCGATCTCGACGTCCCCGGGCAGAGGGCCGCGCAGAAAGCTGTTGCCGACCACATCATTTGGGCGGTGATAGTCCCAATAGAGCTTGACGGCTTCATCTTTGTGGCACTGCCGGCAGACGCTGTCCTTGACGTTGTTGGGTTTGGCGATGCGGGTAAAATTGGTGGGGAGCCTCGCGCCGCGCCACCCCTTCATCAGTTTCGGGGTAAAGCTCGGCCCCAGCGGGCTCCAGATGTGCGGATCGTGGCAGCTTGGACACTGGAGCCAACCGGCGGAGTTTAGCTTTTGCTCCCGATCAAAGAGGGGGATTATCGGTTGGGCGTCGCTTCGCATCGCCCACTGATCGAGGAGCACCATCGGGAACTGGCGAAAGATCGTGCTGCGCACCGTCAGCGCCTCATCGGCGTCATTCATGTGGTACTGCATCAACGGCTCACCCAGGGGCAGCTCGCTGTTCAAGTGGCATGAGCGGCAGCGCCCCGAGGGCGTCGTAAACGCCTCGGTGTCGTAGGCGAGAATGAAGAGCGCCTCGTCGCCCCCGGCGCCGTGTACCCCGTGGCAGGGCGAACAGAACCCCAGCGGCCTCTCTTCAAGCGAAGCCATGTCGTGGGGGGTCTCCCTGATTTGCTCCTTTTCCTTGTGGCACCGGACACAGAGGTCGCCAGTGGACGCCGCAAAACGTAAAAACAGCGGCCTTACCTTACCGGAGGCATCGGCGATGCCATGTACATCGTGGCAGGTAGAACAAGAGATCACCCTGCCCCCCGGCTCCCCGGAGGGGCCATAGGTCTTTAGCCCCAGCGCCTTCATCTGCGCGGGCATGTGTATATTCACAGGGTGCGATCCAGCGCCGTCTTTGGGCACCGCAGCCAACTTTGGCGCGCCGTGGCAGGCGGAGCATTTCTGATCGTTTATAGTCCCTCCGGCTTGTGTCTGCATGTCCCAGGCCGACGGCTGCTCGTAGCTGGAGTGCGCGGTATGGCACCGGCCGCAGGGAGAGCCGCCGGGGATGCGCTCCTCTTTGAACGAGTCGTGGGCGGTGCCCAAAAGCGAACGCTTGTTCGAGTGGCATTTAAAACAGATATCTTCGCTCTTGTCGCTGTCGATTCGCAGCGCATTAGGAGTGCTGCCCCGGTGTACATCATGGCAGGTGGGGCAATCCATGAACCCGTATTCGTTGCGCTCTCCAAAATTGTCGAAGAACGGCAAGCCTCGCCGCCCCTCCTTCCAGGGAGGAGTGCCTTCGGAGGTGTGCGCCGTTATGGTGTAGTTCTGCTCACCATGACAAACCGGGCAAGCGGCTCCGAGAGGAGCTTCGAGGGCTGAATTCGCGTGTACCGGGTGACACCCCAGGCAGCGGTCTTTTTCAGCGCTGTCCGAATAGATGGTCATGTCGTGGGGGCCGCTGACCAGCGCGTTCTTATCCTCGTGGCAGCTAAAGCAGAGACGCTCGCCAGCGCTGTCGTTAAGGATGTTTTTACCGACGCCGTGGGGGTCGTGACAGGTCGGGCAGCCAAAACGTCCGACATTCGCCAAGAGCCCTTTTGCATCCAGCGCTGCAAGCCCCTGGGGCAGTTCACCGTCTATCTCTCGCGGGCCGTGTATCGAGTCGCCATCGCGCTCGTGGCAGCTCTCGCAGCGCACGGCGGCGGTCTCGGAGCCATGCACCGGATGGCACTGCCGACAGCTATGGAGCGCGTCCTGCATCTGCTCTGCCTGCCCCCCGTGGCAAACCCCGCAGTCGGGAGGAGCCCGATCGTCTCCGTGTGGGCCATGACAGGTGGTACACAACAGCACCTCCTGCTTGCCTGGCCCCGCAGAAGCGGCCAAGGGTGGCGCGCCCGCCCCTTGGACAGTGGCGTTTGCGCCCGCCTCTACGCCAGCGGCGTCAAGGGCTATCATGGGCACTCCCACCGGGTGCGCACCTGCCTTTCTGCCGTCTATGCCAAAAGGGTTGGGCGTCTCATGGCAGTACAGACACGAGATCCCCCCTTCAAGTCGCAAGAGCCCCTTTTTAGGCGCGCCATGCACCTCGTGGCAAAAAGAGCAGTCGCCCCGCTCCTCTGGCGAAGCCCCCAACCCCCGGCGCTCCATCAGCTTGGTTACGGGCATGCCCTCAAGGGTCTCGGGCGAATGACGCCCTAGGACAGAGGGATGGCAAGAGCTGCATAAAAATCCACCGGAGGGGATGGTGCGCAGAAATCTGGTTTTATTGTTTACCGAAAGCAGCGGCGCGGAATGGATGGAGTGGCAATCTCGACAGGCAAAATCGATGGCCGGGTGGTGGCCTGAGTCCTGCCGCGATTCATGGCAGCCCAGACAGATATTGTCGCCTTCGGCCAGAAGGTTCTCCCGGCCAACGTGCATCGAGTGGCAATCATTGCAGGGCTGGGCAGCATCGTCGCCCACTTTGCCCGTCACCACGGATTCGGAGTGGCAGAGCGCACAGAGCCCTTCCGCGTCACCCCGCCCGTATTGGGCCACCAACAGCCCCCGGTAGCGCGCCCCATGCGTTATATGGCAGGTATCGCAACCTATCTGCCCCTCGGGGCCCAGCTTGCCCCCGCGCACAGTCAGCTTCCCGGCGGCCTCAATCTTGACCATCGCTCCCATATGCGAATGGCTGGTATCCGATTGATTTTTGTGACAAGCCCGGCACATACCGGTAACGCCGCCGGAATCGTCGCGTAGCCAGCCGGGGCGATCCAGGTCGGTAGAGCCTCTCTCGTGGGGGGTATGGCAGGTGCCGCACTCTATCTTTCGCGCGCCGTAGAGCGGCAGCCCGCCCCCCACTTTTCGCGGCATGCGAATGGAAGTAGGGTGGTTTCTGCTTCTGGTAAGCTTTTCAAGGTCATCGGTTATGGTGCCGTCGTGGCATGAAAAACAGACAAAGGCCTGCGCCGATTCGTTGC
>CAXMSR010000086.1:6243-6497 GCA_964195725.1 uncultured Kiloniellaceae bacterium
GCCCAGGTGAACTGCGCCACGCGCTTCCAGAAGGTTGTAGACGGCGGCGTCGCGGCTGGGATGGCAATCCACGCAGCGAAGCCCGTCGAGCCCCACACCGCTGGCCCGTGCGCCCACGCCGCCAATAAGGCATAGCGCCACGACGGCGGCACATAACGCCGCACGAGCGAAGGGCGTCTTCAGTACTCGGGTGCGTTTTATCATCGGGCCTCGAAGGCTAGCGGCGGCGGGCGCAGCTAGACCAGCTCTCTTTT
>CAXMSR010000087.1:0-6474 GCA_964195725.1 uncultured Kiloniellaceae bacterium
CTGGGGATATTCTTTTTGGGCGCGTCGGGCATCGGCACCACATACTTCCAGCCCAGCTTGCCTTTATCGGGCAGGTTGCGTATCCATATCTGCCCCGAGCCGTTTCTGGCCATGTGCGGGGTCGATTTTCTCATCCGCTTTCGGCTGGTGACGATCGACTGATCCGAGGCCAGCCCCGAAATGCCGGAGAGGAATGCGCGCCATACCCACAGGTCCACTTCCTGCTTATTGGCACCTAGCATGCACGCCTCTTTGGGGAGCTCGCCCTTGTAGATCGCCATGGAGAAAGCGTCGTCCAGCTTGTCGCTTATCGTGTGCTTGTTGGCCTTCTTGTCCCAGATATAGGGACGGTAGTCGGAGTCGTTAGTGCTGTCTTTCCACTGGGCGAGGACATAGAGCTTTCCGCCGGAGTGTACCGCCTTAACGGTCACCCTCGGGATGTGCTTGCCCTTGCCCTTCTTTTTCAGCGCAAGGGTAAGGGGGTGTATCCCCTTCCACGCTGCGTCATCACCCTTGCCGTCCACTTTGGGAGGAGTTTTAACCGCCAGGGCGCGAAGGCGCAGGGGGCCAGAGGACAAGAGCTTGCCGATAAGGGAGTTTGCCTCTTTCGCGTTGCGCCCCTTCGGGTATCTCTGAAGATACTTCTCCAGAGCGTCGATAGAGCCCTTCGCGGCCAAAAATGTATCGTCGTCAGCCATTTTGCCGAGGAGCACTTTGCCCTCCTTGACGTGGCGGCCCTTGGGGTACTTTTTGAGATAACTCTCGACCCCCTTGCGGGTTTTATAGCCTGCGGAGTAGGTCTCGTCGTCTTTGAGCTTGGCTGAAAGTTTTTTAACTTCAGATATTTGCTTGGCTTTCGGGTAAGCCTTTACAAACTTGTCGAGTGCTTTTGACGTGCCCGCCTTTTTAGCGGCGGCGTAGGCATCGTCAACTCTCTTCACGGCCTTTTGCTGCTGTTTTTTCCTCTGGTCTTCAGCCTGGCGCTTCGCTTTTTCGGCGCGGCGCTTTTTATCCTCTGCCTGCTGCTTATTCTTTTTCGCCGCCAGCCGCTTTGTTTCCGCTTTTTTATTTTTCTCTGCTTCGGCGAGACGCTTTGTCTTCGCCTCGCGCTCTTTTATTTCATTGGCCGCTCTGTTTTTGATCTCGTTAATTTTTCGCTTGGCGGCGTGTTTGTGCATCGACCGGGGATATTTATTGATGAAACGCTGCAATGCGTCGATGTCGTCGCCGCTTTTCAGCTTGCTCCAGTCGGCGTCTTCCCGCGCTGTACCGTTTTGCGCCGGGGGTGGGGTTGGTGCAGGTGCGGCGGGAGTTTTGGCGGCCTTGGGAGCGGTGGTCTTTGCCCGCGCCTTTGCCGAGACCTTCGTCGGCGCTGGAGGTTTGGGTGGTTTTCCGCCCTCGCCGTAAATGAGGGTGATGCTGATGGTCTCGCTGTCCTTGGTGGCGTTGGCGGGCAGAACCCGCGTGTCGTCCTTGACCAGGTAGCGCAGAGTGTCTTCGATCGCCACCCCCATCGCCATCTTGTAGAAATCGGGTTTTTTGCCGACTAGGCTAAACGAGACCTTGTCGCCTTCGGTCCACATGGCGAACCCAAGGGTGATCACGTTGCCGTTTCGGGTGATCGTGAGGTTGTCAAGGCGCTCGTTGGCCGCCTTGAGGGCTTCTTGGATCTGCTCGACTTTTTTGTTTTCGACGTCGGAGGTTATCTCGTAGAGGGTATCTTTGGGGAGGTTGACGGTGAGGGTGCCAGAAAAGGCCACCGTCGAGGCAAACAGGAGCCCCACCGCGAGAGCTGCGGTTAGAAGTTTATGTCCAGCCGGTCTATTATCTCGCGAATCTCTTCGCCCAACGCATTGGCGGACGCAGGGTCTACGAACGCCGAGACGAATCGCACTATGCGCACTGAAAGCTGCTCTAAATCTTCGAATGTATCTCCGCATTTTTCCACCGCTTGCATCAGGCGCTTGGCGTCACGATTAAATCGTTCTTCCAACAGCGCCCTGATCTGACTACGTACCTCGCCGGCACTAAGGCCGGGAGTCTCAGCTTCGGTTGAAGCCCCCTCGAATTCGACATCAAAGAGGTCGCCGTCGGGCAGAAGGTTGTCAGCGCTAAAGTACTCGCCCTCTTCCGACGCGGTCTCTTGCTCTTCACCTACTTGTTGCAACTCAGGCTCCGACTTTTGCCCGGCTGCTGCTTGCATTTCAGGTTCGGGTTCAGCAGCCTTGGCCACCGCTGAATCGGGCGGCGGCACTTTATGAACCTCTTCTTCCTGCCGACTGGCTTCGTCCATCAACCTCGCGGCTTCCATTACGAGGTTGGTCGGATCCATGTGGATCGTTTTGCAGGGTGCTTCCTTGTCGGCCTGAAACCTGAACTGGCCTTCCTGTACGCGGAAGAGTTCGTAAACCGCTTCTTCGCCCTCGACTGTGCCGTTTTGGGCGTGTACGACATGGCCTTCCTGGAAATAAAGCAAGGAGCTACCAGTGGCGTACTCTACGCTGAGCACCCCAGTCTTTCGTCCAAACCCGACCAACTGTATAACGTCGGGAAGGCTAAAGTCTTTAAGGTTGCCCCAAAGATCCAAACTAGCTCGTCTTCCTTTGCGCCTTAATGCGCACCTTGCCTAGGTTGTGCTCTCCAGAGCCGCTTTAGCGCGCTCAAGGGCTCCATTCGCGTCTTCGATCAGCGCCACGGCCTCGCCTATGCTGCGAGCGACCTCTGTAAGCCCTGCATCTTGCGCTTGTTTGGCCCAATCCGCATAGGATTTTGCGTGGGCCTCGTTATGCTCTGCCCAGTGGGGCAATAGTTGCGTGAGCTTTTGCGAAATTTCCATTTCTTGAGAAATCCCCCGGCACAGGTGTCAAAAGCATAGTAAACCCTATTATTCTTTGGCCCCACACCCTCTTATGTCAAGCGAGAAGTTGAATTTGTAGAGCTTTGTACCTATTGTAGCTCTTGTGCAATCCTCTCGTTCGGGGTGTCGCATATCCGCATGGGGGCCGCTTCACCCGTAAGAACTGGCGGATTACTTTGAAAATAAGCTGCATATACAGTGCTATTTGCAGCTGCCGTTCGGTCGGTGAAGGCGAGCCATTCGACCAAGGGATGCCAGAAGATGCAACAAAAAAAGTTCGACCCCTCCCGCTCAGAGTTTATCCTGTCGCTACCCCGGTGGAGACCCGACCCCAAGGTAGATATGCCGATAATAGTCGTAGCGGGTCGCTCGAATGTCGGCAAATCGTCGTTTATCAACATGATGCTGCGGCGAAAAGCGCTGGCGCGTACCTCCAACACCCCCGGACGCACCCAGCTGTTAAACTTTTTTAACGTCGACAACCGCTTCATCCTGGCCGACGTGCCGGGCTATGGCTTTGCCAAAGCCCCTGTCAGCGTAGTCAAGACCTGGACGGAAAACGTGCGCGACTTTATAAACGGCGCCGACGATATCTGTGGGGTGCTACAGCTATTGGACATACGGCGAAAGCCCTCGATGGACGACCTCTTCTTCAGCGCCCTGGTGGCCAAGAGCCAAAACAGGCTTGTCCATGTGATAACCAAAGCCGACAAGCTCAAAAAGGGGCAGCAGGCCACGCAGATGTCGGTCATCGCCAAAGAGATGGAGGTGGAAAAATCCAGCCTCGTCCTTACCAGCGCCAAGGGGCGCGACGGGCGCGACCTCGCCTGGAAGCGCATCTTCGATCTTTTGGACGTGGTTGGCGCAGGCGGTGCTGACACTGTAGAGGGAGCAGACGGTGAAGCCGGCCTTGGGGGCGATTTCGATGAGTAAGAAGATCGACGTAATAGCCATAGACGGCCCCTCGGGGGCGGGTAAATCCACCGTGGCCAAAGCCGTCGCAGCCAGCCTGGGGTGGAGCTATCTGGACACCGGCGCGATGTACCGCGCGGTGGGGCTAAAAGCCGACAGGGCGGGGGTGGCCTTCGATGACGACCGGGAGCTTGAGCGGCTGTGCGCCGCCACTGAGATAACCTTCACCCCCCAGGGCAAGGTGCTCCTCGACGGCGAAGACGTCTCCGCTCTCATCCGGGAACACCGCGTCTCGGACCTCGCCTCCAGAGTCTCGGCGCGAAAACCGGTGCGCGCGGCGATGGGCAGCTTTCAGCGCGCCATCGGCGAGGCGACCCCCACCGTCGCCGAAGGGCGCGACATGGGCACCGTCATCTTCCCCGACGCAAGGTTAAAAGTATTCCTCACCGCCGACGCCCCCACCCGCGCCAGGCGGCGCACCCTGGAGCTGGAGAGTCGCGGACAGACGCCGGACTACAAGAGCATCCTCGCCGACATCGAAGAGCGCGACAACAACGACTCCACAAGGGAACACGCCCCGCTAAAGGCCGCACAAGACGCGAGGCTGCTAGACACCAGCGGGATCGGGGTCGATGAGGTTGTCAGGGCTATAGTGGCGATGCTGTAAAAAAGACCCTCCGGCCTGCTCGCGGTTTCCCCGCAGCCCCCCTTTGCCGCCACCTCTTATATTTGCCGCCACCTCTTATATAGGAAAGCTCGAAGCTGAAGCCTCCGTAGCCGGGTTCTGGTGAATCCATGCGTTGGCTAAAACAGCAGTGTTGATTCCGGGCTGGCGAGCTGGCGTTAGCGGGGCCGTCGCTTGTGTTAAATAAGCTGCAATATCGAGCTCTTAACCGCTAACAGTCCCGTCTGCAGGCCGTGGGGCCACAGACAGGGTGCGATGACCGTAGAAAAACGCGCAATCTCCTTTGTTCATGGGGTTTTTTTCGTTGTACCGCGCAGGCGGCTATGATATTGTCCCGCTCCTGCCACAAAAAGGGGGCGTATTTGCGCCGCTTTTTTGAATCCAAAGCAGATTTTTGAAAGGAACAGAAAAGATAATGGGAATTTTTGAAGCCACCGAAATGAGCGAAGAGACTTTAGACTTCGCCAAGATGCTCGAAGAGAGCGGAGACGTACCCGGAGAAGGCAAAGTAGCCACGGGTACGGTGATCAAACTGACCGCAGATTTTGCCATCGTGGACATCGGCTATAAGTCGGAAGGTCTCGTAACGTTGTCCGAGTTCAAGGACTTCGAAGGCAAGCTGGGTGTAGCCGAAGGCGACAAGATCGAAGTGCTGGTCGAGCGCCTTGAGAATGAAGACGGCATGGTAGTCCTCTCCAAGGACAAAGCCGACAAGATCCGCGTTTGGGATCAGATCAGCGCCGCCGCCGAAGAGGACGAAACAGTTGAAGGTCGTATCGTTGCACGCATCAAGGGCGGTCTCGCCGTTGACATCGGCGTGCGCGCTTTTCTGCCTGGCAGCCAGGTCGCGTTGCGCCCCGTGCGCCAGCTCGAGAAGCTCATCGGCGAAACCTTCGACTTCAAGATCATCAAGTTCAACCGCCGCCGTGGGAACATCGTTCTCAGCCGCCGCGTGATCCTTGAGAAAGAGCGTGAAAGCCAGCGCAAATTCACGATGGAGAAGCTCGCTGAAGGCGCAGTGCTCACCGGCATCGTCAAGAACATCACCGATTACGGTGCGTTTATTGACCTGGGCGGCATCGACGGTCTGCTGCACGTCACCGACATGAGCTGGGGCCGCGTCAACCACCCCTCCGAGATGTTTGAAATTGGCGACGAAGTGAAAGTGAAGGTGCTCTCCTTCGACGCCGAGCGCGAGCGCGTAAGCCTGGGCTACAAACAGCTCGAAGCCGATCCGTGGATTGCAGCCGACGAGAAATACCCGATCGGCGACAAGGTCAACGGCAAGGTTGTCTCCATCACCGACTACGGCTGCTTTATTGAGCTGGAGAAGGGGATCGAAGGCCTCGTACACATCTCCGAGATGAGCTGGACCAAGCGCATCAGTCATCCCAGCGAGAAGGTAAGCATCGGCGATGTGATGGAGATCATGGTCTTGAACCTCGACATCGATAGAAAGCGTATCTCGTTGGGCATCAAGCAGTGCGAGCCCAACCCCTGGGATATGTTGGAGCAGAGCTACCCCGTGGGCACCGTTGTCAAGGGCAGCATGCCGCCGACCGCGAGAAGATGTCCCCGCGTGAGAATCTTGCGCTTCGGAATCCGCGCGACGCGGCGCAGTGTGGGAAGTTGGAGGAGATTCGCACCGGTTCGGATTGCGCTCTGGCCCCCGACGACCGATTCGCCCGCCCCGAGCGCGAGCAGGGCGAGGGTGGGGAGATGCTCGCTGACGGAAGGATTTCCCGCGGCGCTTTCTCGCATCGCCCCCCCCGCCATCCTCGTCCCCTCTAAATTTCGCCCGACCCTGCAAGGGAGTGATGCGATGCGGCATCATACCCGGCGATGAATCGTCTGCGACTCTATAGGCTCCTCATGGGCACCCTGGGTGTCGCCGTCCTGGTCTTTGGCATCGGACTGGTCGCCGCATTTGTTCTGTACCAGCGGCCCAATTCCGTTCCCACGATTCCGACGGGGCCGGTAGGGCATTATTTCGTTGCGTTCGCAGGCTGCTCGTTGATGG
>CAXMSR010000088.1:0-1038 GCA_964195725.1 uncultured Kiloniellaceae bacterium
TTTGTGGGGCTGGCAATTGGTTGCGTAGCCTGGGTGGTGGCTGCCCCTCTGGCGCTCATCGCCGATGGCTCTGAGGGTCTTGACAGCGTCTCGCGAAAGCTTGTAGAGGCCCCGGCGAAATACACCTTCGTCCGCTCGGTGGGTGAGTTCTAGCGCTTGTGGCAGTACCGGTGCCCCAAGCCCTTTGGCGACGGCGAAGCCGGGTAGACAGGCGAAAAAGGGGTGTGGAGTCGTCACTGCGACTAAGCCACATCCCTTTTTTCATGCGTATAGAAAGAGTGTTTTTTTGTGGTGGAGGATGACACGGTTGAGCGGTGGCTGGATTTGCGGGTAGCGGGTAGTAAAGAGCCGGCTGGCCTGTGAATGTTTGTGCGGCTACCTGCCGCCGCGCGGAGTCGCCGTCGGTTTTTGGTGGCGTGGCGGGTGTAGCGGGTTTACCAGCGCATCGCTTTTTCGGGGCGCTTGGCGGTGACCTTTATATAGAACTCTTGAATCCGCTCCATATCGGCCTCCATATTGCCCGTCGCGACGATGGAAGGGCCGAAACCTCCTATTTTGCGCTTATAATCTAAAAAACCCAAAACAATCGGCACCTTGGCTCCATGAGCTATATGGTAAAAGCCGCTCTTCCAGCGCTCTACCCTCTTGCGTGTGCCCTCCGGGGCGATCAGCAGATATCTGATTTTTCCATCGACAAACTCGCGCACCGAGGCCTCGACCATGTTTTTCGAGCGGCTGCGGTCGATGGGTATCCCGCCAAACCACTTGAAGACGCCCCCGAAGGGGTAACGAAAGAGCGAGTCTTTTCCCATCCAGTGCATGGTAAAGCCATGGTGAAAGGCGTAGAGCACGCCCAGGACAAAGTCCCAGTTCGACGTATGGTGAGCGCCGATGATAACGGCCTGCTTTATGCCCACAAGATCGCCCTCGTTGCCCCAGCCGAGCAGCCTCAGGAAGAGCCTTGCGGTTGGCTGTAAAAAGCCCTTGGTTACCGATGATTCATAAATGGTCTTCGCCACTTGCCGCTCCCGTTTGTCG
>CAXMSR010000088.1:1142-6429 GCA_964195725.1 uncultured Kiloniellaceae bacterium
CATAAAGCTTCGCTTAATGGCTCTGCCCCAAAGGAAGCGAAAGAGCTACGCTCCTTCGCATAATTGAAATACCGTCTTCGCTCCCTCGCTCGCTCGTCTCCTTGTCAGGCGAAAAAATACACAGCCTAAATAAAGATTTAAACCTTAACGCTGCGAAAGTATATAAAGCGTTCGCGGCAACCTGGGATCAGTCGCTGAGGAGCTTACCTCCCTTGGCGATGTCGCTCTTGGGATGGTCGGTGAAGATGATGGTTATGGCCTGGGCCGAGCAGCCGGTGACGGATGTGAACGTCTCGGTTACCTGCTCGGCGATTTTGCTCTTCTGCTCTACGGTGCGCCCTTCGACCCAGTCGATATTTACTATCGGCATTTTTGTCTCCTTTATTATAGGTATAAGACTCAACTTGTGTTGTTATTGCGACTTTAGCAGATGTTGCGGGATATTTCTTCCCGGTTTCCCGATTAGCTGTGATCAGCTCATATCAGGTGGCGTTTATGGAGCAGGAACTTACTAGCTGGGGGTTGCCCGCGCTTTTTGCCCTCAGTTTTTTGGCGGCGACGGTCGCCCCGGTGGGTTCGGAGTGGTTGCTGGCGGTGCTGCTACTTCAGGGCAGCGACCCCACGGTGGCGGTGGCCGTCGCTTCAACGGGCAATTTTCTCGGTGCGTGTACAACTTATTTCATCGGAAAGTGTGGGCGCGTGTGGCTTGAGGCGCGTGGAAAGTTTCCACAGCCACGGTTCTACGTCAAGGCGGAAAACCTCTTTTTGCGCTACGGCACAGGGGCGCTGCTGCTTACCTGGCTGCCCCTGATAGGCGACGCGCTGTGTCTGGTGGCCGGTGTTTTCAATGTTGGCTTTATGCGCTTTTCAGCGTTTACCCTTACGGGCAAGGCGGCGCGTTATGCCCTTGTTGCCCTCGCGGTCCTTTGAGGGCAGCGATCCTTTAAGGGCAGCGGTCTCCTGAATACAAAACTCTCTAAGTAGCTGATTCTCCGAAGATCAACTCCACCAGCTTTTTGTCTATCCACGAGTTCAGTCTGTAGTCTTCGATGAACCCGCAGTGTCCGCCGTGGGGGGTGAGCTCTACCCGCAGGTGCTCGCAGTGCGGCAGCTTGTCCAGGTCTTCGCAGGGGCACACGGGGTCGTCCCGGCTCATTATTATGTGGGCGGGGATGTTTAGGCCCTCCAGCGTCGTTTCGCTTAAGGCGTAGGCGTTGAAGTACTCGGCTGGCGTGTCGTAGGGGGTGTGGCAGGGGACGAAGAAGGCGTTGAGGGCTTTCAGGGTTTTGGCTTTTGGCAGCTCGCTTCCGTACCCCAGGTCGGGGAAGAGGTGCAGCTTTTTCACCAGGGACTTTTTCCATTTTCGCACGAAGTAGTACTGGTAGATGGGCAGCCCGTTTTCCAGGCGGTTCATGGTGTTGGCCGGGTCTATTACCGGGCAGATGGCGATGGCTTTGCGTAACCCCAGGCTGGCGCGCTGGTTTTGCGCGGCGATGCGTAGCGCGAAGTTGCCGCCCAGGGAAAACCCGATGATGTAGACGTTCTCGTGGGGGTAGCGCGAGGTGGTCTCGGCGACGGCGTCTACCATTTCGTCGAGTCGGGCGGAGTGAAAGAGGTCGCGGTTCAGGTAATGGGTGTCGCCGTGGTCGCGAAAATTGAGCCGCATGACGCTGACCCCTCGTTGGGCCAGCTTGGCTGCTGCGGAGACGATGTAGTTGGAATCGTCGCCTCCTTCCCAGCCGTGCAGCAGGATGGCGAGGTTCTCTCTCTTCTGGGCGGGCCGGTAGCGCCCCAGGATTCTCGCGCCGCGTCTGCCGTGCAGGATGTTTACGTGCGATTCGCGGTGGAGCCAGCGGAGCTTTTTATTCAGCAGCAGCCTGCGCAGCTTTATCGATGCCAGCAGTGACTGAAGGTGCGGATTTTTCAGCAAGCCCGGCGGCGCGAAGGGGGTGTTGGTCACGGGTGGCTGCATTTTTAGCTCTACCAGTGGTAGGGGGTGACGTCGTCCCAGGGGGTTACGCACGGCTGGCCCGGGGCGAAGAGGTAGTTGACTATCTTTCTTTGGCTGCTTACGGCGATGACGCTGGACGAGGTGGTGGCGAACCGCTCGCCCTCGGGCGGGTGTACGCACAGGGGGCAGTCGCCTTCGTCGTAGGTGTGGTGGTCGGAGAGAAAGTGGCGCATCTCTACCGGAGTGGGCAGCTCGCCCGCCGTGTCGGCTGTAAGCTCTTTCATGCGCTTGTGCGCCCGGAGTGCTTTGGGGTCGCGTGGCGAGCGAAAGCGCCGGTTGGTCAGCACATGGGTGCCGTCCATAAGCTCGTAGGTGCGCAGATCACCCTCGATGTTCTGGACGACAAAGGCGTGGTCGGGGTCGGCGATGAGCAGTGTGTAGGATTTGCACGCCGGGGCCATGACTTGGGCGAAGCGGCGCGCTTCGAGCGCGGTGGTGTGGCGCAGCGTCTCCGTCACGACGTAGCCGCGCGAGCAGAGCGAGCTGCCGGTAGCCAGGGTGCCGAAGTGGTTGGTCAGCCCCACGGTTACCCCGGCCTCGTTGACACCCATCCAGGTGCCGCCCGCAACCATGTCGCGCGGCCCCAGTATCTTTGGCGTCTGGCTCAGCAGCGCCGGCGGCGACCAGGCGCGGTCGAGCAGCTCGTCGCGGTTGGCCATTATCAGCACCGGGGCGTCGTCGAAGACTTTATAGAGAAGGTGGATGGTACACATGGGCTACAGTGTACGCCATGGAGCAAAAATGTGGAAGGGGCACAAAGGGTCGGGCGGGTAGATTCAGCTTTTTTCTGCGTGGTTCCGGGGGGTTCGAAGTTGTTCCACAGCGGGCTGTGGATAAGCTGTTGGCCGGGCTGTTGGCAAGTGTGCTTTTATCTGTGAGGTCGAGGTTCGGTTTTTTGTGATGAAAAATTGTGCATATAAAATAGCAAGTTATTTCAACTGTTTACCTGTCAGCGCCTCTTCGCAGTACAGCTAGTCCGGCCGGGCTACAGCTTTCTTCTGACCGGAGACAGCTCGTGCATTCCATACCGAAATAGACTGAAATCGTAACGTAGCGGATCGCTTGGACAATGGGTCGCCAGCGCGTTCGTTATCTCGACGGCGGTCTTCCAGTTGGCGCTCTTGCGGGCGGTCATCCCTAAAAGTCTGCCCACCCGCGCCACATGGGTATCGAGCGGCACCACCAGCCTGGAGGGGGCCAGCATATCGGCCCAGTAGCCGGGGTCGAGCTCATCGGTTCGCGACATCCATCTAAGGAAGAGGCAGATGCGTTTGGCTGCGCTGCCGCCCGACGGCGACGCCAAAAGGTGACGCACAGGGTGACGTGGGGGAAGGGTCGAGGTGGGCAGAAGAGGGCGGGGATCACCGGAGAGGAGTTCGCTGCAAAAGCCGGTGATGGCGGGGGCGATGTCGGTGTGGCTGTTGGCATGGCTGCCGTCGCAGTTGTCGTGTGCGCTAAAGAGCGCGCGCAGCGAGCCTCGGCGCTCCAGCGTCTGGCGCAGCAGCCACAGGTAGAGCGCGACGTCGCCCCCCTTGTGGAAGCGGTAGGTGAAGCCCTCGAACCGCTCAAGCCACTCGGTTGGCCCCGTTGTCATTATCATCTCGCGCGGACGCGCGCCCAGCTCAGCGAAGATCTGCCCCAGGGCAGCAACTATCTTTCCAACCTGCCCGTAGGCAAAAGAGGCCGACACCAGCGCCGCCACTTCGCCCTCTTCCGGGTCGCTGTATCCACGAGCGAAGATGAGCGGATCGGGGTTGAGGTTGGCAAGTTTATGGTGCTCGGCGTAGATGCTTTCCAGAAAAGAAAGGGATAATTTTTTCGCCATTGGCTCTTCCATTTGGGTGCGCTAAAGCGTCTGAATCTCCATTCTAGCGCACTTTTCACGATATTGATGTAATCAAAAACACAATGATTTCAAAGGTTAAATAATTTTATTATTGACTTACGCATAACTTACGCATACAGTTAAACCCATGACAACGATGCCGACGCCAAAGCAGAAGAGAATGCTCGATTTTATCCGGTCGTTTACCGGGGCCAACGGCTACGCGCCGAGCCAGCGCGAGATAGCCGACCACTTCGGGTACAGCTCGCTTGGCACAGTGCAGAACTTCCTCGTCAGGCTTGAGCGCCTTGGGCTTTTAAAGAGGGAGTGGAACGCAAAGAGAGCCCTGGCACCGCTGGAGCCGGGACCTGTTGGAATGGAGCTGCCCTTGGTGGGGCGCGTGGCGGCGGGGCTGCCCATCGAGTCGGTTGAGACGCCCGAGACGCTGGAGGTGCCACCGACGATGCTGGGGCGCGGCGAGAACTTTGTGCTGCGCGTAAGCGGGGACTCGATGATAGGCGAGGGGATTCTCGACGGCGATTACCTAGTCGTCAAAAAGGCCTCTCAGGCGTTTAACGGGCAGACGGTGGTGGCCCTGGTGGACGGCGAGGCGACGGTGAAAAATTACTACAGGCACAGCGACGCGGTTGAGCTTAGGGCGGCGAACCCGGCCTATGAAGACATTCTGGTAGGGCCCGATAAGCAGTTCAGTTTAGAGGGAATAGTAGTCGGCGTTATACGCCACTGTTGAGCAGGAGGTTTCAAGATGAAGAAGATAGGGAACTTGGCGATGTTGCTTGCGGGGGTTGGGTTTATGGGTGGTTACCTGTGGGGTGTGGACCGCTGGGCAAACCATTTCGGCAGAGCTGCAGACGCGCTCTCTCCCGTCGCGGTTTCCGGTGGGTTGGTGGCGGCGCTGATCTATGTCGGCGTCTTGGGAGCCTGGGTGTTAGCAGGCGACGGCGCTGTTCAGCCAAAGAGCGTAAAGGCCACTTCGCGCAATATAGTCTCGACGCTCGTCTGTAGAGGCGAGACTCTTTTCTCCGCCGCTGTCTTGGGGTCGTTTTTCCTGGGAGCCGTTGGCATACGCACAGCTTTATGGATGGTCGCCTGAAAAAGGGAAGTAATATACTACAGGGACTGGAGGGAGCTTTAGCGTAATGGGGTTTATCCGGTCTGTCACTGTGAGAGCTTGTTGCTTGAATAAGTGAGTTTGGAGGGAGGCGTTTTTGCGCCTCCCTTTTCGTTTTTATCCTGTTATGCCAAGTGTGCATTGCTCGCTAGTGGGCTATCTGGTAGGTTGCGACGCTTATCTCAAATGTTCGGAGTTTGATGACATGAGAGGCGATTTAACAGCCGGGGCCCATAAGAGCAATTAAGAGAAGTAAAACAACTGATTATGCTTTTAATAGGGGAATCACCTGGGAGAGCGCCAAATTTAAAGGCAATAA
>CAXMSR010000089.1:0-6033 GCA_964195725.1 uncultured Kiloniellaceae bacterium
CGCGTCAATTTCCCTCCTCTTGGGTCACCGCAGAGCTCTGCAAGGGGTTTGCAGCGCCCTATTCTGAGTGGGTCGAGTCGCTCTGGGCGGTTTTGGGTGTGTCGACCAGGGTCGTTCGCCCCGGTTACCTGATGATCTTCATGGTTTTGGTCTTGTTTGTGGCGCAGAGCGTGCAGAAGAAGAACCTTACCTCGCGCTGCGATTCGTGCGGTTCGTTAAAATGCTTTTCGTGCCATACGGTTGCACCAAACAGCGACGTTTGCGGCGGCTGTCTGGCGCTGACCAAGCGCAACAACGTGGACGAGACCTTTCGCCAGAGGCTTCGCTTCCAGATAACGCGCTGGTCGGTAAAGACCTCGAAAGCTACGCGCTGGGGAGAGATGTTCTTTCCCGGCTGGAGCAACTATCTATATAAGGGCGGCTTCGCAGCACTGCTGCTGGGGTGTGTCTGGGCGCTCTCGCTTGGACTCGTCGTGGCTAATTTGGCCGTGTATTTTCAATATTTGCCCTGGCTGGTGTCGGGGTTCTCGGTGGTGGCGCTGCCCGTTTGGGCATGTACACACCTGATAGGCGTATTTGCCTCCAGGCGGCGTTGATCCGGCTGAAGTGCGCCGGGTGAGCACTGCCCTTGTGATGGCTCGACAGCGTAACGGCTGGCAGAGCCGGGAGTGATTATAAGTGTCTCTTGAAGGAACTCTGGAATCTTTTGGAATCGGTGAAATATTCCAGCTGATAAGTTCTCAGGCGAAGACCGGCGTTCTGGAGATCGAAACCGACGAGAACAAGGTGCGCATCCGGTTTGTCAACGGTGAGCTCCTGGACGCTTTCCCCGGGAAAAAAGACCCCAGCCGCGTTATCGGCGCCATGCTGGTGCGCTCAAGCCTCATCACCCAGCGCCAGCTTGAATACGCCCTGGGTGTGCAGAAGAAAAATCTGCGAAAGATCGGTGACATCCTCATTCGCATGGGCGCGGTGCGCACCAGCGAGTTCCAAGAGATGCTGGCCCTGCAGCGCATGGAGACGGCCTACGGCCTTCTGCGTTTGCGGCGCGGAAAATATATATTCAAGCCCGGAGCGGTAGAGTTTGAAGAGGGTGTCGATACGCTGATGAATGTCGGCGCAATACTGATGGAGGGGTCGCGCCAGATCGACGAGTGGCCCGATGTGTTAAAGCGCATCCCCACCGATGGACGCATCTATCGGCGCGACCCGAAGGTTACGCCGATGCGCGAGCTGAGCGAAGACGAGTCGGTGGTATACAACCTGCTGGACGGAACCCTTACCGTGCGCGAGGTGATCGACCGCAGCAGGCTGGGAGAGTTTGCCGCCTGGGGTGCGATGGCAAACATCTACGACGAGCAGCTGATAGCTCCGGTCGTTAAAAAACGTCGCAAACCCATACGCAAGAGCAGGGAAGTCAATATACGCCCACGCTCGCCGCTGTTTATCGATCTGGTGGCTGCCATCGCGATCCTCTTTGCAGCGTTCATGCTGTTTGTGACGCCCCAGATAGTGCCCACCTCTTCCGGCATGGGGATTAAGGGGGCGGTAGCCGCCGCCAAAGGAGAGTTTAAAACGCTCGCCGTAAGGGTCGAGGCGTGGCAGACACGCAGTCCCCCCGCCCCTGAAGTGGCGTCGCCTTTTTCCGACAGGTGAGAGAGCCCGTCGAAGAGACAAAAAACATCGCACCCGCCAAGTAGGGCGCAGCACGCCCCTTTGAGAAAAGATTTCGATGATCCTCATCGCCGAGAATATCACCGTCACAAATCCAGTGGTTCGCGCCGCTGTTGAAAACTTCGACCCCACAGCGATAGAGCTTATTATTGACGCCGCCAAGCGTGCCGGGGCGAAGTTCATCGACGTCAACCTGGGGCCGGGACACACCGAAGACCACGGCCCCTTGAAGTTTGTGCTCGATACCCTCCGCGCGCACTGGGGTGGCGGCGTATGGATGGATACGGCTGACTGGCGGGCCGCCGAGTTCGCAGCCTCGAACTATGGTGACCTTCACCTCGTGCTCAACGGCTACTGCCCCGGCAGAGAGCGTATGCTTGAGGTGGCCGCCGCTTTTGGTCTGGAGCTGACCGTCTTTTTGATGGACGGCGCGCGGGTGCCAAAGGGGGTTGACGAGCGGTTGGCGTTGGCGGCCGAGTTGGTGGGGCGCTGTAGCGACGCGGGGGTGGGGGCCGAGCGGTTGATAATCGATCCCGTCCTGGTGCCGATGGGGTGGATGGACGGCCAGGAGCTAAACGCGAGCATCCTTGAGGTCATCCGGGCGTTGCCGACGCTCTTTGGCCCGGAGATCCGCTCGATGACGGGGCTCTCCAACCTCGTCACGGGTTCAACCGGGCAGCGGCGTGTAATGTGGCTTGAAGAGGTCTTTCTGGCTGCCGCCGCCGGGGCGGGGCTCACCCATGTCATGTTGGACATAACAAACCCCGAGCTTGTGCGTGTGGCGAAAGCCCTGGCAGTCCTAGGCGGGCAGACGCCCTTTGCCCCCGCCGAGCTTGCCTGACCGAGCTTATCTGGGCGGACTTGCCTGACCGGACTTATGCGGGCCGGGCTTATACGGGCGAATTTTGTATCCGCCCCCAGACGCAAGCGCCAGATTTCGCGCCTACTTCGGAGCCGTCAAATTGCCCACAACCTCTTTGAGACACGGCCCTGCTAAGAGCACGCTCTTAACGGTGGTTGAAAATTTCAACGTGCCGCCCCCGGCCATTAAAACCCTCGCGGCCAAGGTTCGTGCCGGGTTTCTGGCGCGCACCGCGAACTTTTCAGGGGATGAACTGGCGACGATCACAGCGAGCGATCTGACGCTCCTCTTCACCCTCTACGACCGGTATTTCTTCTCCTCCGCTCTGGCGCGCGCCGTTGGCGGCAAGCTGACCTTTCGCGTCTCCGACAGGATGACGAGGGCGGGCGGCAAGCTGCGCTTTTACCCCGCAAAGATCGGCAGCGCGTTCGAGAGCTTCGAGCTAGTTGTCTCGCGGCGACTGCTGCTTGAGAATTTTTCAGACAAGCGCCCGGTTGAGGTAAACGGGGTAGACTGCGCCGACCGGGTGAGCGCGCTTCAAGCGATCTTTGAGCACGAACTTTTGCACCTTGTCGAGCTACACCTTTTGGGGCACAGCCGCTGCAAATCAGCTGCCTTTCGCGAACGGGCAAAGCGCCTCTTCGGCCATCTCGAAGTCACCCACAGTTTGTCGACAAAAGGCCAAACCCAGAGAATGCAGCGGCTTAAGAGCCCGGTGAAGGTGGGCGATATGGTGCTGTTTACCTATCGCGGCGCCGAGCTGCCGGGCCGGGTCAACCGTATAACCAAGCGAGCCACGGTGCTGGTCGAGAGCAGGTTGGGGAGCCACTACACCGACGGCAAGAGGTATCGTAAATACTACGTGCCGCTAGCCCGTCTGGAGGTGGTGAAAGAGGTACGCGCGAGCGTAGCCAAGCCCTGGTGGCTCTACCTGCTAGAGTGCAGGGGAGGGATGGTCTATGCGGGGGTCGCCGTCGATGTCGTAAAGCGCTTTGTAATGCACGAGAGCGGCAAGGGGGCTAGATTTACCCGCGCCAATCCGCCGCTGCGCATCCTGGCTGCCGAGCGTTTTGAAGGGCGCTCCCAGGCCCAGAAGGCGGAGGCGAAGCTAAAGGGGCTGAGAAAGCCTCAAAAGCTCAAATGGGCCTCGCTCAACCCCTGGAAGGCTGCGGGGCCAAAATAATAGAGCACCTTTGGCGGCAATGCTTTCCCCCATCCTTTGCTTGTGGCAAAATAAGTGGTTGTTGCTTTGGGTAAGTAGCGTTTTGTCTGTAGCGGTTAAAAATGCAGTTGCCCCTTTGACGTCGACCGTATGCTCTCGCTGAGAGCTTTGGTCGGAAAATTTTGCAGAGTCGAATGACAATTTGAAAGTGGTGTGAATGATGAGAGTCAGCTCCTTTATCGCCAGATTTTCGGCTGTAGTTATTACCATCGTCATTGCGGTGTCCGCCGCCAACGCCACCCCTCCGCGCCCCGACCTAGAGGTTCGCGACGAGCTGTACGAGCGGCTCGACACGCTGTCCGAGACGATCCTTCTGGTGATGAAGCACTACGTGGAAGAGGTCGGCACCGATGATCTGGTTCACGGCGCCATCGAGGGGATAATGTCGCGTCTCGACCCCCATTCCGGGTTGATGACTCCCCATGTTTTTGAGCAAGAGCAGGTCGAGATGAAAGGCGAGTTCGAGGGGGTAGGCATCGAGGTGACCATGCGAGACGGCAAATTGGTGGTGGTGACGCCCATAGAGGACAGCCCCGCTGAAAAGGCGGGTGTGCACGCGGGCGACGAGATCGTCTTTATCGGCGATACCCACGCGAAGGATATTGATTTCCCCAATCTGATGGAAAAGCTGCGCGGCCCCAGGGGCACCAAGGTCACGATCAAGGTCAGACGCATCGACGAAGAAGAACTGATCCCCATCACCATCACCCGTGACGTGATAAAGATAACCAGCGTAAAAAAGAAGCGCATCGGCAAAGTGGGCGTCATCCGCATCACCAAGTTTCAGCGCAACACCCACACCGACGTCGCCAAGGCGATAAGCGAGCTGGGTGAAGACGGTGATCTGCTCGGCCTCGTTCTCGATCTTCGCAACAACCCCGGCGGCCTGCTGGGTCAGGCGGTGAAGGTGTCCGACCTCTTCTTGGAGAAGGGCACGATAGTCTCCACCCGTGGCCGCGATATTGAGCAAGAGGTAGTCCACCGCGCCCGCGATGACGGCAACGAGCCTACGATTCCGATGGTGGTGCTGATCAATCAGGGCTCGGCGTCGGCCTCCGAGATCGTCGCAGGCGCGCTTCAGGATCACAAGCGGGCGCTGGTCATCGGCGAGCGCAGCTTTGGCAAGGGGAGCGTCCAGACGCTTTTTTCGCTCTCCGACGGCTCTGCGCTGCGCATAACCTCGGCCCTCTACTACACTCCTTCCGACCGCTCTATTCAGGCTCGCGGAATAGAGCCCGATATCGAGGTGAAGTCGGTGCGGCCCGCCAAAATGGACAAACCCAAGGCGCATTCGAGCAAGATTAGAGAAGAGGATATCAGCGGGCATTTCAAGGTGCCGGAGCTCATCGCTGGCGACATCGGCAAAAAAGACGCCAAGCCCGAACTCCCCACCACCGACCCACAGCTTAGCCGTGCGGTGCAGCTCCTTTCAAACTGGGAACTCTTGAGGGATATCGACCGCAACATATCGGTCGACAATGAAGTGGAAAAGAAATGACCACCAAAAAAACCAAGCCCGCCACAGCCGTCAGAAAGGCTAAAAAGCCGGGCAAAAAGCGCTCGAACAAAGGGCTGTCCATTACGAGTGTTTTGGCTATCGTCGCCGTGGCGGCCATATTTCTGGTGCTGGCCGTACAGGCCACCCGCCACTACCACGCGGTGCTTGTCCTCGACGAAGTAGAGAAGGTGGTCGGTACCCTTGAGCCCGAAGGGGTAGTGCTGCAGGTCTCGAAAAAAGCCGAAGGTGAAGCCATAGTGCAGGCGCTGCAAAAGGTCGCTGGCAGGGGCTTTGGCACCTTCAGGGTGGACGACGTACGCGAGAGCTACGGCGGCATAAACGCAACCCTGCTCTTTAAAGACGAGGCCTTTGCGCTGCGCGTACACTGGCTGGATGAAGACCTGCCCGCCGCCGAGCCCTACACGGGCGATGGCCCGGTGATGGCGATAGTCATCGACGACATGGGCACCAACATCGAGATAGCCAGAGCGTTTATGGAGCTGGAGCTGCCGATAACGCCAGCCATCCTGCCCCATCTGCGCTACTCCACCGCGATCTCGCAACTGGCCTCCAGGCTAAACCGCCGCCACCTTCTGCACATGCCGATGGAGCCGATCAGGTACCCGGTGAACGACCCCGGCGAGGGCGCGCTTATGGCCGCTACCTCTCCAGATGAAGTGCCCGGCCTCATCGCCGCAGCACTGGCCGAGGTGCCCGGCGCAGAGGGCGTCAACAACCACATGGGCTCGCGCGCCACCCAGGCCGGCCCATTAATGG
>CAXMSR010000089.1:6061-6377 GCA_964195725.1 uncultured Kiloniellaceae bacterium
TCATTTCTCGACAGCCGCACCTCGCCCGAGAGCGTAGCCGCCACCAGCGCAAAGCGGGCAGGGGTGCCCTGGCTAAAGCGGGATATCTTCATCGACAACGTGCGCACCGACGAGGCCCTTGACGAACGCATGAAAGCCAGCGTCGCCCTGGCAAAAAAGAGGGGTGTGGCAGTGCTTATCGGCCACCACTACCCCGTAACGCTAGAGGCCCTGAAGCGTTGGCAGCCCCTTTTGGTGAAAGAGGGCATAACGGTGGTGCCGCTCTTCGAGCTGTTTAATCACTAGATTTGCCGGGCCGGAGCGCAAAATCCGTTGA
>CAXMSR010000090.1:0-6350 GCA_964195725.1 uncultured Kiloniellaceae bacterium
CATCCACAACTGCCGCACCTGCGGTGGCGGGGCGCACTTTTTCCACCACACGATGAAGCGCGGCAAGCCGACCTATAAAGACCCGAAGCTCGTCGCAAAAGACATGAAGACGGCAGAGCAGTACCTTAACGCCCCGATCTTCATCATCGGCGATGTTTTGCAGCACGGCGAGGAGTACGCGCGCGACCTTCTCGGCGAGATAAAGCGGCTGAGGATAAAAAACGAAGTCATTATCGAGTTTTTCGATCCGCCGCCGCGAAGTCTGCTGGAGCTGGTGGCCGACTCCATCCCCAAATATAATCTGGAGATCAGCCCCGAGAGCCATGACGAGAAGGTACGCCGCGCCTTTGGCCGCCCCTTCGACAACGAATCGTTGGAGCGCTTCATCGGCGACGCCCTCGAGCTCGATTGCCGTCGCTTCGATCTCTTCTTCATGACGGGGCTGCCCCATCAGGACACCAAGAGCGTGATGGCGACGGTGGACTACTGCGAAGAACTCCTGGAGCGCTTTGGCAGCACGAAACGTCTCTACCCCTTCATCAGCCCGCTGGCCCCCTTCGTCGATCCGGGCAGCGCCGTCTGGGAGCACCCCGAAAAGTATGGCTACAAGATGCTTTTTACCAAGCTCACCGAGCTGGCCGAAGCGCTGGAGAGCCCCAGCTGGAAATATTTTCTCAACTACGAGACCGAGTGGATGACGCGCGACGAGATCGCCTACACCACCTACGAGGCGGGGCTTAAGCTCAACGACATCAAAGAGCGCTGCGGTCTGGTGGGTGCAACAGAGGCGCAGCAGGTACGCACTAAAAACCGCTCGGCGGTTCAGATGATGCGCCGCATCGACGAGGCGCTGGAGATACCCGCTGAAGACCGCCGCGAAGCAGAGCTGGCCCGGCTGCGCGGCGAGATCCGCGACCTGGACACCTCGACCCTCAACGACAAGGCCGAGATCGAGTGGCCCACGGGGCTTATCAAGATCAACCTCTTGAAGGTCGCCCCCATCGTCATCTCCGAGCTCGTCCGCAGCGTCTTTGACCGTCCCAGAAAGAGCAGATAGAGTTGCTTGAAGTCGCGCTTGAAGCGGCCAGGGCCGCAGGAGAGATTCAGCGCGCCCGCTTTGGCGGCGACTTCAAGGTGACGCTCAAGGGCGAGGTTGATCTGGTCACCGAAGTTGATCTGGCTTGCGAAGAGGCGATCCGCGAGACCTTCGCCCGGCTGACCCCCGGAGTGGCGCTCTTGGGAGAGGAAGGGGGCGAAGAGCCCTGCCCGGCAGACAACACCAGTATCGCCGAGCGGTCTGAGCGTTGGATCTTCGATCCTCTGGACGGCACCACCAACTTCGCCCATGGCGTACCCCATTTTTGCGTCTCGATAGCGCTGGAGCGAAACGGCAAAATCGTGGCGGGGGTAATTCTGGATCCTTTAAAGGGTGAGCTCTTCGCCGCCGAAAAAGGCCGGGGCGCGACCCTTAACGGCGCCCCCATCCACGTCTCCATGCGTACCGAGCTTCGCCAGTGCCTTCTCGCCAGCGGCTTTCCCTATGATCGCGCCACCAACCCACGACACATCTTTGAAGCGTTCGCCGCGCTGACCCGCGCAGGCAGGGGCATACGGCGGCTGGGCGCTGCGGCGCTGGATCTGGCCTATGTGGCTGCCGGGCGGTTTGACGGTTTTTGGGAGGTGGGGCTAAAGCCCTGGGATCTAAGCGCCGGGGCGCTTTTGGTGCAAGAAGCCGGAGGCCGCGTCGAGAGCCTGGGCACCGACACCTTTGAGCACACCCTGCCCGACATCGTCGCCACAAACGGCCTCGTACACTCCCGGATAACCGAGATTCTCCGCCGCCACATCTGATAATCCGAGGGTTTCTCTGGACTTGCACCATGGTAGCGGCTACCATTATTTTCAGGCGGAGGCATAACTATGGTCGTAGCAATAAAACAGTCGGGAGTCAGGAAAGCTGCAACGCTCTTTATCACCCTGGGCGAGCACGCGACCAAGTCTATCTTCCCGCACCTAAATGACGAAGAGATTCAGGAGATATCGCGCGAGATCGCGCTGATGGACCGCACCACCGCCGAGGACTCGATGGCGGTGCTCGAAGAGTTCCAGCAGCTCACGCACGCGCGCAGCCACGCAGTGCAGGGCGGCGTGGACTACGCGAAAAGCATCCTTCGCCGTTCACTACCCTCGGATCGCGCCCACGACATCATGGAGCGCCTCACCAAACATCTGGAGCAGGGCCCCGGTTTTGCCAACCTTCGAAAAGCCGACCCGAAGCTGCTCACCGAGATAATCCGCAAAGAGCACCCCCAGACTATCGCCTTCATCCTCTCGCACCTCGACGCCGCCAAGGCCGCCAACACGATCTTGAGCCTGCCGGGCGATCTTCAGGTCGAGGTGGTGCAACGCATGGCTGGCCTGGAAGAAATAAGCCCCGAGGTAGTGGAGAAGGTCTCGGCGGCATTAAGCGAGAAGCTCGACTCGATGTCGGGCGTCTCCATTGCGGTCAACGGCGCCAAGACTGTCGCCGAAGTATTGAACCGCATGGGCAGAAGCGACGCCAGAGCACTCATGAAGGGAATGGGCCGCAAAGACCCGGAGCTTGCCGCCGACATCAGGCAGTTGATGTTCGTCTTTGACGACATCGAATCCTTGCCGGACAGAGGCATCCAGGAAATCTTGAAGCGCTCAAGCAAGAACCAGCTTACGGTGGCGCTAAAGGGCGCACGCACCGAGCTACACGAAAAGTTTTTCAGGAACATGAGCTCGCGGGCGGTGGAGACGTTAAAGGACGAACTCAGCTTTGTCGGCCCTATCCGAGTCTCGGAGGTAACCGAAGCACAGACCGCCATAACCGAGCTTGTACGGCAGATGGAAGAAGAGGGCATCGTCGTCCTCTCCGGCGAAGAAGACGACGACTACATCGTTTAGGGGGGCCTGCCTTTAACAGAGTAGCGCAGAGCGGGGTGCGCGCGCCTTTACCTGAAGGGGCTACCGCGCATCCCGACGACAAGCTCGATTCCAGACACAAAAAAACACCGGGCGCTTGCCGGTGTTTTTTTTATTTGTACCGTTTGTTTCAGGCCACAGCACGGGTAAACAGGCAGCCCAAAGATGTTGTAGCGAGGGCTACCGGGCCCTTGTCGGCGGTAGGCCTAGCGTTCGCGCACTTCGCCCAGCCGTTTTTCGCGTGCCACCCGGTCGAGCAGGCCGTTTATGAACGCGGGCGAATCGGGAGAGCCGAACTCTTTTGCCAGCTCGACCGCTTCGCTGATGACCACCGGAGCGGGCACGGACTGGTCGGCCACGAGCTCGAAGACCCCCAACCTCAGGATCGAGCGGTCTACCCGGTCCATGCGCGAGAGTTTCCAGTTGCGGCTGATCTCTTCGATCATCGTGTCTATCTCGGCGCGCTTGTCCCAAGTCCCCTCAACCATCATGGCGAGGCGCTTGGTATCCGCCCTTTTGCCCTCGGCCTCTTTAAGCGCAGCCTCGATCGCAGTGCCAACGCCACCTTCGGGGTTGGCGTCCAGCGCAAAGAGAGCCTGTACCGCTATCTGCCGTGTTGCGTGTCTGACGCCCAATCAACACTCTCCCGCTTTTAAAACATTGATCGTCTCGATCATCGCCATGGCAGTCTCCGAGCCCTTGTTGCCCGCCTTGGATCCGGCGCGCTCCACGGCTTGCTCGATAGTGTCGGTAGTCAGCACGCCGAAGGTCACCACCATGCCGGTGTCGAGCCCCACCTGCGCAACACCCTTGGACACCTCGGAGGAGACATAGTCAAAATGCGGAGTGGAGCCGCGAATGACCGCGCCCAGACAGAGTATGCCGTCGTATTTGCCGGACTGGGCCAGTTTTTTAGCCACAAGGGGGATCTCGAAAGCGCCCGGCACCTTGAAGACGATGATCTCGTCGGGATCACCGCCGGTGCGCACAATCGTATCCACCGCGCCCTCAACGAGCCGGTCGGTTATGAAGCTGTTGAAGCGGCTTGCGACTAGCGCAAACTTCATTCCCTGGCTGGAGAGTTTGCCTTCTACGAATGAAACCATTTTTCACCTCGTTTGCGTTATCAGGGATGGCGCAGGCTCAGCCGAGCATGTGCCCCATTTTTTCCTGTTTGGTGGACAGATATTTTTCGTTGTCCGGCCCCGCCTCGATGATGATCGGCACCCGGTCGGTAACGCTCAGGCCGTAACCTTCAATCCCCACTATCTTTTTGGGATTGTTGGTCATCAGCTTCAAATTCTTGATCCCCAGGTCCACAAGGATCTGGGCACCGATGCCGTAGTCGCGTAGATCAGCGTCAAAGCCCAGCTCTTCGTTGGCCTCGACGGTGTCGCGCCCGGCGTCTTGCAGCGCATAGGCCTTGATCTTGTTGACGATGCCAATGCCGCGCCCCTCTTGGTGGAGGTAGACGATCACGCCCTTGCCCTCTTCTTCTATCATGCGCATCGCTTCGTGCAGCTGCTGGCCGCAATCGCAACGCGCCGAGCCGAAGATGTCGCCGGTCATGCACTCCGAATGAACGCGCACCAGCACCGGCTCGTCGCCGGAGACGTCGCCCTTCACCAGCGCCATGTGCTGAAAGCTGTCCACGTCGTTCTCGTACACTATGGAGATGAAGCTTCCATGCATCGTGGGCAGCTTGGCCTCGGCGGCGCGGCGCACGAGGCGCTCTTTACGCAGACGGTATTCGATGATATCGGCTATGGAGACGATCGGCATGTCGTGCTCTTTGGCGAAGACCTCAAGGTCGGGCATACGCGCCATCGTGCCATCGTCGCGCATGATCTCGCAGATCATGCCGGCGGATTTCAGCCCCGCCAGGCGGGCCAGATCGACGCTGCCTTCGGTCTGGCCGGTGCGCACTAGCACGCCGCCGTCGCGGGCGCGAAGGGGGAAGATGTGACCGGGACGCACCAGATCGGCAGAGGTCGCGCCGTCGCCGATCGCCACCTGAATCGTGCGGGCGCGGTCAGCGGCCGAGATGCCGGTGGTGACCCCGGTGCGCGCCTCTATCGACACGGTAAACGCGGTCTCGTAGGGGCTTGAGTTGGTGCTCACCATCGGCGGCAGATCAAGCCCGTCGCAGAGCGCTTCGCTGAGTGTCAGGCAGATGAGGCCACGGCCATACATCGCCATGAAGTTGACCGCTTCGGGGGTGACCAGCTCGGCGGCCATGGCGAGGTCGCCCTCGTTTTCACGGTCCTCGTCGTCCACCAGGATGATCATCTGCCCGTTGCGAAATCTCTCCAGCGCTTCTTCTACTCTTGCTATCGGCATAGTACAAAACCTCTTCCAAAAAAAATCGACTGTCGCGCAGTTTGCGCCACAAAGTGTACTGTTTTATAAGTTCGCCGGTGCCCGCTGTCAAGCGTAGCGCCGGATAAACTACCTTAAAAAGCCATTCTCCGCCAACGATTGCATCGTGAGCCCGCTGCCGTTTTTGCCGCCTACCAGCTTTTCGACGTATTTGCCCAGGATGTCGGCCTCCAGGTTTACCTCGCAGCCAGCCCGGCGCTCAGCCAGGGTGGTGCGCGCCAGAGTGTGCGGGATGACCGCCACGGAAAATTCGTCGCCCGACACCGTGGCGACGGTCAGAGAGATGCCGTCGATGGTAACCGAGCCTTTTTCCACCAGATAGCGGCGCACCGCTTCGGTGGCGCGAAACCAGAGGACTTCGAACTCGCCCTGGGGCTGGCGGCTGGTCATTGTGCCCACCCCGTCTACGTGGCCGAGGACAAAGTGCCCTCCCAGCCGGTCGATCGGGCGCAGCGCGCGCTCCAGGTTTACCTGATCCCCCGCTCGCACGCGGCCAAGGTTGGAGCGCAAGAGCGTCTCGGGCGAAACATCGGTGTCAAAATTCCCGCTGGAAAAAGCGTCAACGGTAAGGCACACGCCGTTTACCGCTATCGATTCGCCCAACGTAAAGTCAGCGGTGTCAAGAGCGGTGGCCCAGCGTATGCGGCTACCCTGCCCCGAAGCGGCGGTCGATACCATGCGGCCAACGTCGGCGACTATCCCGGTAAACACCCTCTATGCCTCCTGTCCCTTGAGAACCCGATTCTTCCGACTAACCACGCCTGTGACGTAGATATCCGGGCCGACCCTTGAAACCTCCAGCTCATCCAGATCAAACGCGCTGCTCATCTTCCCGGGGCTTGCGCCGCCCACCATCGACAGCGCGTCGCTCCCGCCAAGGAGCTTCGGGGCGTAGTAGAGGTGTACCCTGTCTACCATGCCCGCGTCGAGAAAGGAGCGCGCCGCCCTGCCCCCGCCCTCAAGGAGCACCTCAAGGTGGCCCAGGCGGTAGAGCTCGCGCAAGACGAACTCGACGTCGAGGC
>CAXMSR010000091.1:0-6349 GCA_964195725.1 uncultured Kiloniellaceae bacterium
AGCACACTATTTGTGCTCTAAACGTGTCATGCCCCTTGGATTAAATACGGTGGTTTTTGAGCAGCCGGTCATCCAGACGTATTTTGGCCGGGCTTTGTTGTCAGCCTACCAGCTACGCGAAGATAAATTTTAGCAGCCACAGGCCCGCCATGCCGCTGACTATCGTCGCCAACATCGAGCGCGTGCGCCACGCCACCAGCCCGGCCAGAAGGACGGCGACTACGCGAAGGCTGTCTACGCCTCCGGGGCTCTCGGTGCCATGCGGCAACATCGAGGTAATCACCAGCGCCGTTAGCGCCGCCGCAGGGACGTGGCGCAAGAGGTTCACCGCCCAGCGGGGTACCTCGCCTTTGCTGAGCAGCCCCACAAAGGAGTAGCGGATAGCGAAGCTGCCGACCCCGGCAGCGACCATCAGGAGCCATACCTGCGCCGTAGGGCTCATTTGCCTGCCTCCTTCGAGCTGCAATAGTCGAGCGCCGCACCCGCGAAGATGCCGGAGAGGGCGGCGACGATCAGGCCAAGGTTGTGGGGAAGCCCAGCGGCGCAGATGGCGACGCAACCGGCCACAAGGGCCGCCGTCAGGTTGGCGCGATCCTTGACCGAGGGTGCCAGGAGCGCCAGGAAGGTGAGCGGGACGGCAAAATCCAGCTCCCAGCTGGCGGGCAGGCCCGAACCGAGAAAGACCCCAGCCGTCGTGGCGCACTGCCAGGTGGACCACAGCGCCAGTGCCGCGCCCAGGTAATACCAGCGCTTGTCCTCCTCGGCCAACCCCTCGCCGAAGCGCACGATCGACACGGCGTAGGCCTGATCGGTTATCAGGTACGAGATCAGCACCTTCCATCCCCCGCGACTCCGTAGCGAAGTGGGGCGCGAGCGACGCCGAATACATCATCATCCGAAGGTTGACGATCAACACCGCAGCCAGGATTACCATAAAGGGCGCGCCCTGGTTCCAGAGGTCGGCGAAGATCAGCTGCGAGGCCCCGGCGAAGATGATCGACGACATGGCGATGGACTGGACGGCGCTAAGCCCCAGCCCCACCGCCGAGAGTCCGTAGACCAGCCCGAAGGGCAGCACCCCCAGAAGGATGGGCACGACCGAGTTCGCACCTGCGCGAACCGCTCTGCCGGCCCCAAGCGGTTGTGCTGTATTTTCCATGGCTACCGTGCTTTTCATCGCCAAGTCAGTTTCACCTCTTCCTCGGGTACGCCCTGAATCGCCACAGTGGCCGCCGACCTGATCCTGCCGCGCCTGCCACTGGCGAGCGCGAGCTCATAGCCGTCGCCCGAGGTCACCCACACGGCCCCGCCGGTACACTTTACGCTGAGCTTTTGCACGCCGCTAAGGGTCAGCACCCGCGAGCCGTCCAATTTCGCCGTCAACTGCTTTTTCCGCGCCATCTTACCCTCTCTATCCAGTGAGGTGAAAAAGTTTTCAACCTCTCTCAGTTGCCATGATTCTAGCGGTATTTTGTGTTGCACAACAGATGCAGTTAAGTGAAAATACATACATAACAGTTCTGCGCTTCGGGAGATTTTCACATGGAAGAATCGGTAGACATTGAACGGCTAAGCAAACACTCCGCAGGTGGCGGGCGCGAGTACCTGTACCGCACGGTCTTTGACGTCATCACCGGCATGATCAGCGCCGGAACACTTGGCCCCGGCGACCGCGTGCCCTCGCTGCGCGAGATGAGCATAAAGCTGGGTGTCAGCGTCGCCACCGTCATGCGCGCCTATGGCGAGCTTGAGCGCGAAGGCCACCTTCACACCCGCCCCCAGTCGGGCCACTACGTTTCGCACAGGGCAAAGCCCGCCGCCCAGACTCCGCGAGCCCCCAAACCCCTGGAGGTGCCCACGACGGTTGACCGCTATCAGCTGATAAGCGCAATCCACAGCGCAATGGCTAACCCTGAAATAGTGCCGCTGGGCGCTGCGGTGCCTGCGCGCGAGCTCTTGCCGGGACGCGAGCTGGCGCGGTTGGCAAGAAAGATAATGGGGGATCCCGACACCGACTCGATCCTCTACGGGGTTCAGCAGGGAGAGGTGCAGCTCCGACACCAGCTGTCGCTTCATCTTCTGGATGCCGGGGCGAAGGTGGGGGCCGACGAGCTGATAATAACCACCGGAGCTTCCGAGGCGATCTCGCTTGCGCTGCGGGTGCTGACGCGCCCCGGCGACGCCGTGGTGGTGGAGTCGCCCTGCTACTTCGGCTACCTCCTGCTCATGGAGGCTCTGGAGTTAAAAGCGTTGGAGGTGCCCACCACCGCCGAGGGCGGGCCCGACCCGGCTGCGCTTGAAAAAGCGGTCGCGCGCCCCGACGTGAAGGCGGTCATTCTCCAGCCCAACTTTGGAAACCCTCTGGGCGGGGTCTACCCCCTTGAGTCGAGGCGGGATGTTTACCGGGCGATCACCGGGGCCGGCGTGCCGCTTATCGAAGACGACCTCTACGGCGATCTGCACTTTAGCGAACGCCGCCCGCCCAGCTTTTTGGCGGAGGACAAGAGCGGGATGGTCATCCATGTGGGGGCATTTTCAAAGACACTTGCGCCCGGCTACAGGGTGGGATGGACCAGGCCGGGGCGCTGGTTTGACGAGATGTTGAAGATGAAGACGGCGACGACCTTGATGACGGCGCGCCCCAATCAGCTGGTGCTGGCGCAGTTTCTGGCCGAAGGGCGCTACAAGCGCCACATGCGCGGTTTCAGAACAAAGTGCAGAAACCAGCTCGCCACCTTCACCGCCCACATCCACCGCACCTTCCCCGAATCCACAAGGATCTCGGCCCCGAAGGGCGGGTTCGTGCTCTGGGTCGAGCTGCCCGAGAGCGTGGACGCCCTAAAGCTTTACAGGGCCGCCTTTACGCGCGGCATCGGGCTGGCCCCGGGGGCTATGTACTCTTCCCAGGATCGCTTCTCCAATTTTCTGCGGATCAACTGCGGCTACCCCTGGAGCGAGCGGATACAGAGCGCGATCGAGACGGTAGGGGAGCTGGCCTGCGAGATGGCGGCCAAGCCGATTTGAGGCGCCGCCGCCCATAACTCGAAGGATGTTTCCGGCAGGATATTGTGGTGGATTAAGGGTGAAAATCCCTCAATATCCTCGCGCTGTAACTATGGTGCGCTATATTGTGTATATAATAATACGGTGTTTTACGCTATAGTATGGTATATGCGCTAAAGGCGTAGACCGAGACACCGTAGAAGGAGGCACTACCATGCGTCGCCTGACACTTGTAGCGTTAGCCCTGATGATTGTACTCCCCGGCGTGTGCTCTGCGTCGGCGATGTCGTTGGCCGAGCTTCAGCTTATACAGTTCAGCGCAGGCAGCGATCATCGGAAAGCCGCAGTTCTGCTCACCTCCCACGTCTTCTCAAGCCAGACGCTTGGGCGCGCGCTGCTCACTTCCATCCAGACCCCAAAGGTCACCGAAGAGTCGCGCATCGCCACCGCCGACCTGCTCCTCTCAAAGGGGGCCTGGATCAACTACCCCAACGCCTCGAACACAACGCCGCTTATGGCTGCCATCGCCCATGGACACCTGCGCCTGGCCGAGTACCTGCTTGAAGAGGGCGCAAACCCCGACAGCATCGACATGCGGGGCCGAAGGGCCGTCGACTTTCTAGCCAGCGGTGCTCCCGAGCATGAGCTGCTTCACGCGTTGTTGAGGCGCGAGAGCGATCTTCGCGCCGGTATCGCCTCGAACCCCGTCATCATGAACATAAGGATGAACGTGCAGGAGGACAGGCTCGCCCTGAGCTACGATCTCGTCTCCGACGACAAGGTGTGCGTGGTCTTTGCCGCCTTCAATCAAAACGGCGAACAGCTGGGGTTGCCTGTAATGGTCGTGTCGGGCGACGTGGGGTGCGATGTCCTCCCCGGTCGCAACCTCCAGGTGGTGTGGGATGCGCTTAAAAGTCACCCCTTGGGTTTTGGCGGGGCCGATGTCTCTGTCGAGATGATGGCCACCAACTACTGAGCCGCCAGCCGTCGCAACACCCAGTCAGCCCGCCAGCCAGCCCGCTCTTCGCTCCGAGAGGTTCCCTAGCGTTTTTGGCTCCCTTCAACTTCGCCCCATGCCTCCCTGCGGGGGCTCTCCAGACGACCCCCAAAGTTCAGGACTAAAGGGGGCTGCGCCGGTCGGTATCTGCGCGTAAACCAGACCCCGCAGCGTGAGCTAAAGAGCTGGCGGTGTTGGCTTTTAGCTTCCCCTGTGTGAAAGAGAACCAGACGATGATCTACGTCACCGACGAGATATCCATAGCGCAAGAAGAGCTGGAGGAAAAATTCATCCGCTCCTCGGGGCCGGGGGGGCAAAACGTGAACAAGCTCGCCACTGCGGTGCAGCTGCGCTTTGCCGCCGGGGCGTCGCCCAATCTCCCACAGCGGGTGCGCGTCAGGCTCTTGCAGCTCGCCGGGACGCGCGCCACCAAAGAGGGCGTCGTCCTTATAGAGGCGGATTCTCACCGCACCAGAGAGCGAAACCGCGCCGAGGCCCAGGAGCGGCTGGTTGCCCTGATAAAGGCAGCGGCTGCGGTGCCGAAATATCGGCGTAAAACCAGACCCACAAAGGCGTCTAAAGTGCGTCGGGTAGAGGCCAAAAAGCGCAGGAGCACCATCAAGAGCGCACGCGGCAGGGTGCGCAGCGATGACTGATGCGGGCAAGCGGCAGAGGAGCTCTCGCCGCTGGTAGAGTGGGCACAGGCGTTGGCTGGCCGGGCCGAGCCGGGCCGGAAAAGCTGGTGGTGGATCTGACCGCTGGAAACGGCGGCGACACCTCTCGTTCTGCGGCCTCGCGTGACGCGGGGGCGAGTTGGCCTTCGCTTAACCTTCTGCCAGCTTCCGCCTGTCGGGCGGGAGGTGATTTTTCTTAGCCTCCACGCGGTTAATGTGTTACCTTCCCCCGCCTTTGCAACTGACATGTTTTCCGGTTTCAATCCCCCACGTCGTTTGAAGCTACGGAAGTTTTCGCGATAGGGAACACTTCGCGATAGGAGCACCTTAATGGGTTTTTGCTGCGCTATAGTAGGTTTGCCCAACGTCGGCAAATCAACGCTTTTTAACGCCTTGACGAAGGCGGCCATCCCCGCCGAGAACTACCCTTTTTGCACCATCGAGCCCAACGTGGGCATCGTGCCGGTGCCCGATACCCGGCTTTTGCCGCTTGAGCGGATAGTCAGCCCCGAGCGTGTGCTGCCCGCTACGATGGAGTTTGTCGATATCGCCGGGCTCGTGGCCGGTGCCGCCAAGGGCGAGGGGCTGGGCAACAAGTTTCTCGCCAACATCCGCGAGACCGACGCCATCGCCCACGTAGTGCGCTGCTTTGACGATTCCAACGTCGTCCACGTAGACGGCAGCATCGACCCGGTGCGCGACATCGAAGTTATAAACACCGAGCTGATGCTGGCTGATCTGGAGACGGTGGAAAAGTCCTTGGCGCGCGCGCTGAAGCTGTCAAAAACCGGCGACAAAGAGCTGCTGGAGCAAGTGGCCCTCTTTGAAAAGGTGCTGGCGCAGCTCGAATGCGGCAACAGCGTGCGTCTGCTTGCGCTCGACGAGCAGGAACGCAAAACCCTCAAGCACCTCCATCTGCTTTCGGCCAAGCCCACCGTCTACATCGCCAACGTAGACGAAGAGGGGTTTACCGACAACCCGTACCTTGAAGCCGTCCGCGAGCTGGCCGCCAAAGAGGGGTCGGAGGTGGTGCCGGTGTGCGCCGCCATCGAGATGGAGATAGCCCAGCTCGAAGAGGACGAGAAGGGCGAGTTTCTGGCCGATCTGGGGCTGAACGAGCCGGGGCTGAACCGCGTCATCCGCGCGGGCTACAAGCTTTTGGGGCTTCAGACCTATTTCACGGCGGGGGTAAAAGAGGTGCGCGCCTGGACGATACGCTCGGGGCTGCGCGCTCCCCAGGCCGCCGGGGTGATCCACACCGATTTCGAGCACGGCTTTATCCGCGCCGAGACGGTGGGGTATGAAGACTACGTCGAAAACGCTGGAGAGCAGGGGGCCAAAGAGGCGGGCAAGTGGCGCCTGGAGGGCAAGGAATATATAGTTCGTGATGGCGACGTGATGCACTTTCGCTTCAACGTGTAAGCGCGCTTCACCGACACGGAATAAAAAAGGGTTCGGCATTTGCCGGACCCTTTTTTTGTCACTTTTCAAAGGGATATGGGTAGTTTAAAGGGGGGAATGTTGTTGTGGGGAGTGTTTTTTAGGCCATTACTTTTTAGGCTGTTGCATAGTATAGAGTAAGAATACACCACAGAAAGCGGGAGAGGGACAGATGAGCAGTGAAGGCACATTAGACAAATATAGCCGCTTCACGGCTGACTACAACGCCGGAATG
>CAXMSR010000092.1:0-6327 GCA_964195725.1 uncultured Kiloniellaceae bacterium
GCCATCTGCCGGGCCGCCGATATTCCGGCCCGAACGGTCTGGGTCGCAGGGCATTGCTATCCGGAGTTCTATCTGGCCGACGCCGAGGGGCGGGTTCTATACCATCAGGCGGCCGCCATAGAGATGAAAGCAGTTGAAAAAGTCCTCGCCGAATTGCAGCCCTGAGGGGCTGCAAGGCGAACTGTAGATATTAGCGGCGCGGCGTTGTAAACCCGAAAGGCCGCCTTTGCCGACAGGATTGAAGTGAAGTGAAAGTTTTTGCAGCCCCCATCCTCATGGCCCCCATGGCGGGTGTCACCGACGCCGCCTTCAGGGCGAGGCTGAAGCGAAATGGCTGCCGGGCGATGTGGACCGATATGATCTCGGCGGCAGCAATGGTGCGCCACCATCGCAACACCCTGAAGATGGCGACGCCGCAGGAGTTTGATGGCGACACTGCCGTACAGCTCTTTGGCGCGAAGCCCTCCGAGCTTGGCCTCGCCGCCCAAGAGCTCACCCGGCTGGGCTGGCGCAGGATTGACCTCAATATGGGGTGCCCGGTCAAAAAGGTCGTAAAATCGGGCTCCGGGGCGGCGCTGATGAGAAACGCGACGCTGGCCAAAGAGTGTATGAGCGCGGTGCGCGACAACACTGACGCAATTTTTACTGTGAAGATACGGCTGGGCTGGAACGCGCCGGAAGAGAACTATCTGGAGATCGGCGGGCTCGCGCAAGAGGCGGGCGTAGACGGCGTCATTATCCACGGCCGCACGCGCAGCCAGCTCTACGGCGGCGAAGCGGACTGGGGCAAGATCGGGATGCTGGCAAAAAGCCTTGCGATCCCCGTGGCGGGCAACGGCGACATCCGCTCGGCGGCAGCGGCGGTAGAGCGCCTTGAAAAAGAGCCCGTCAGCGCGGTAATGATCGGCAGGGCGGCGCTTGAAAAACCCTGGCTCTTTCGCGACGCGGCGCTGCTGCTTGAGGGCCAATGCGTGCTCGGCGCGCCTTCGCCCCAAGAGGTAGCCGAAGACCTCGGGCTGCAGCTGGCCGATATGCTGAAGCTAAAGAGCGAGCGCGCCGCAGTGGCTGAGATGAAAAAGTTTGTCGCCTGGGCCCTAAAGGGATTCGAGGGCGCAGCGGCGCTTAGAAAAACAGTGATGACCATTGATTCAGCGGGGGGAATGGAAGAAATGTTGGAGATGATCTCAAACCTTTCACATATCGGCGCCAGCGCACCTTCGGGTGGTGCGGCGTGAGCGCGCCCGTGAGTGCGACCTCGGCCGATACCCGCAGACCCGCCGTGGCCGTGGTGAGCACCAGCCCGCTCCTTTGCCGTCGCGTCTCCAATGCAGTGGAGGAGGCCGGCTTTGAGCCGGTCTGCATGTTCTCAGCCAAACAGCTCGTGACAAACCCACGTCGGCGCCCCTTTCTTCTCTGCTTCATAGACGTTCGCGGCAAAAAAAACCTGGCCCTGGCCCGCAAGTGTTTTGAAGTGCGCCCGGCCGAGCGCTACGTACAGGTGCGCTCTTCCTGGACGGGCGAAACGGGCGACGCTTTGAACTCCAAGGTGTTTGGCTGCCTCTGCGAGTCCTTTACGTCAGCCGAGATCAGGGACTGGACGAATCGCGCATTGGTCGAAGAGCGCTTTAAAAGCGGCGGGCCGCCGCTCGAAGAGTTCCTCTACGATCGCTTTTCCAGCTTTTTGGGCGAGCTTGGCCCCTCCTCCATGAACTCGCTGCACGAGCTGGTGTGGGAATGGGTTGAGCGGCCTCTTTTGAGCGCTGTGATGGAACACACCGGGGGCAACCAGAGCCGCGCCGCCAGCCTTTTGGGCATACACAGAAACACCCTCCGCACAAAGCTGCGGGAGCTTGGCTTGCAAAAGCCGGGGAGCTGAGATGTCGGCTAAAACTACATTTGGCACCGGCGCGGGTTTCGCAGCATGCGTTCTCTGGGTAGCGGCACTGTGCCTGCTGCTTACGGCCAGCGGTGTCGGCGCGTACACCCAGATGTACCGCTTCCAGTACTGCTCGGCCATAGCCGACGACGCCGAGCGCTTGGCCTGCTACGACAACTATGCCCAGGAGATCGGGCTGCCCCCCCCCGACGCCGGCAGCCTGGTTTCGGCCACCCAGCGCCATGTGGGGGACTGGACGATCAGGACTGAAGCGTTCTCACCCGACCACCCTTCTGCCATCTTCGCCTTTACCGACGGCCAAGTCACCGCTGATGCCCATGTGAGCATTTTTGGCACGCCCACCCTTATCACCCGTTGTTTTGACCGGAAAACGGAACTCTATATCGGATTCGGCACCCCGCTTCCGCTAAAAACCGGGTCGATGGAGTATTCGGTTTTCTATGTCGTTAACCCCGCCGATACGGGCAACACCGTCGAAAAAAAAGTGTTGTCACTTAAGCCCAAAGAGACAAAGCGCAAACGGATTCAGGTCGAGTTGAGCTTGGGCGACAGAGAATCGGTGACAGCCATGCTGCGTCCCTCGAAAGATGGCAGGGCGCTGTTTTTCCCCAACCCGGTCTCATTGATAAGGCAGATGAAGCTTAGTCCAACCATGCGGTTTGTTTACAAAAAAGAGAATGCGCCCACAATGGAACTGTTCTTCTCGCTGGATGGCATGAAAGAAGCGATAGCGCCGCTGCGCGAGTCGTGTGGTTGGTGACAGGGAGGTGACTGGAGTCGGTTGACGCCGGTGCAGCGGCGGGGCTACTTGTGCGCGGCTCCCAATTCTTTCAGTTCGCCGAGCTTTAACTCCAGTTTGCGAATTATTGCTGTAAGGTTTTTACGCGCAAAATCCCCCAGCCTTACCTCTCGGCTGTGCAACTCTTCCCTGCTTTTTTCCAGAAGGGCGCTCAGCCGCTCGTAGGAGTTGTGAAGCTCGTTGTTGATCGCATTCAGTTCGTCGTCAAGCGAGTATTCGGGGCACAAAGAGGCACCTCCATTTCAAGCCATAAGTCAACAATATAAAAACCTTCGAGGGTTCAAGCTAGCATAGAATGCATTTATCTCACAACTGCGCTTTTACTCAAACCGCCCCACACTTGACACTTCCAGTCAGCCTAACTTACTATTTTTAATCAACCTGATCTACGGCATGGAATTCCCCCGTGCCTCCCCGCTGTCATCGGCAATATTTTGCCGGGCCGTACAGTCAGCGCGATGGAGACGCAAAAGTGTTCGCAGTGTGGCTGGCGAGGGGAAACCCCTATTGACCACAACGCGACACAATAGGTGGAGAAGATGGTAGAAACACCTGCAACAGAGCGCCGCCGCCCTACGGGGGACAGCGCTCTATATGAAACCGCCGACGTTAAAAGCGGCTCCGGGCTACAAGCGCTGGCTGTCAGAGTGTTGATGGTGGCGCTGGTCTGTGCGGTGGGCGCGCTTTTAACCGGCCCCTCCCTGCGGTTTTCAGCCGATGTCTTCGAAGAGGGCTCAATTGCGCAGAAAAAAGTGCGCGCTACCCGCGACTTTCTCGTCCCCGATGAACCCGCCACCCTGCTAAAGAGGCAGGAAGCCTCCCAGGCGGTGTTGCCCGTATATGATCTTAGCCCCGGCGCGCTGGGGGCGGCGATGGAGTCATTCGACCTTTCATTTTCCGACGAGGCCGCCGAGCCGGTCTCTGAAAGAGAGCCGCCTGCGCCGCTCGCCCCCGAGGTGATGCGTGAGCGCATCGACGAACGCTGGTCGCTGGACATTAATACTCAGCTGGCCGGGGCGCTGTTGGAGTCGGCTCAACGAGAGCAGCTGCGCACACTCACCGCCAGAGCACTTGAGCCGTTCCTGACCCCCGGCGTGGTGGCCAACAGCGAGCTTTTTCTGCGTGAAGCCAAATACGGCATAACGGTTCGCGACCTTGAGAAGGGCACCTCAAGCACCCTTAAAGAGGTGGAGTCAACAGTCGACTTTGACGCTGCGAGAAAAGAGCTCGCGAGCTCGCCGCCCGCAACAATCGATTCGCTCGCCACCCTTGCCCGGCTTATGGCGGCCGCACTTATTCGCCCCAACCTTGTTTATAACCAGGGGCTGACCCAAGAGCTACGACACGAAGCCTCTGAGAGTGCGGGGCCCGTGCTCTACCAGATGCGCCGGGGTGAAACCCTGGTGCGCGAAGGCGACCGGGTAACCCTGGATCAGGCGCTAAAGCTAAAAGCCCACGCTACACACGTCGGTGCCGGCGAGCCCCGTACCATTCAGTATATAGTGCTCTTTTTCTCGCTCTTTATATTGACATGGATCTGCCACGAGTTCGGGCGGGTAAACGTGCGAAAGGTGACGCTAAAGGGCAAAGACCTGCTATTCATCGCATCGCTCTTTGTTGTCCTCCTGGCCCTTGAGCGGTTGGGAATGGCGCTTGCGTTGCGGCTGGACACCGAGGTGGCGGGGGCTATGCGTTACTGCGTGCCGCTGGCTTCGGGCCTTGTCATCGTGCGCATGGTGTTAAACTCGGAGACGGCGCTGGTCTATGCCATACCCTTCTTTTTTGCCGGCGCGGTGGGGGCGGGGCTGGAGTCGGGACTTTTTTTCCCGCTGATAGCATCTTCCCTGGTGGGCGCGCACATAAGCGGGCGCGCCTGGCGGCGGATGGACTTTTTTCGCATCGGCTTGTGGATAGGGCTGGCCGCTGCCTTGGCCACTCTGCTGGTAGAGCTGCAGAAGGGCACGCTCTCCGATGCCGTTGGTTGGTGGACTGTGCTAGGGGCTTTTTTGAGCGGGCCGTTCTCCGGGCTGCTCGCCATGGGGATCGTACCGTTGGCAGAGACCTTCTTTGGGTACACCACCGACATGCGGCTGACCGAGCTGGCGAGCCTGGATCATCCGTTATTGCGCGACCTGATGCTTCGGGCTCCGGGGACTTATCACCACTCGATGGTTACCGGCACGCTGGTAAAATCAGCCGCCGAGTCCATAGGTGCGCGGGCGGTGCTGTCGGTGGTGGCGGCCTATTACCACGACATCGGGAAAGTATCCAAGCCGATCTATTTTATTGAAAATCAGGGCGGCAACGCCAACCCGCACGACAAGCTGGCCCCGTCGATGAGCACGCTGGTGCTCACCTCGCACGTCAAAGAGGGGGTCGAGCTGGCGGGCAAATACCGCCTTGGCCCTGAGATCATTGATATAATCGAGCAGCACCACGGCACGAGTCTCATCCACTATTTCTATAACAAAGCCAAAGAAACGACGCGCCCCGACGTGGACGAGGTGCGCGAGATCGAGTACCGCTATCCCGGCCCCAAACCCCAGAGCCGCGAAGCGGCGTTGGTGCTCTTGGCCGACGCGGTAGAGGCCGCCGCGCGAACCCTGCCCGATCCGCACCCCGCCCGCATTCAGGGTATGGTACAAAACATAATCAACCGTATCTTCGCCGACGGGCAGCTGGACGAATGCGACCTTTCGCTAAAGGATCTCCATCTGATAGCCAGAAGTTTTACGCGCATCCTGTCGGGGATACACCATCAGAGGATCGATTATCCGCTGGCGGCGCACAAAGAGAAGAGGGACGATGGAGATACAGATACGAAACGACAGCCCCAGCGGCGCGGTCAGCGAGAAGAAGATAATAGCAAGGGCGAAGAAAACCTTAAGCGCCTTGGGATGTGAGGGGGCCGAGCTCTCGCTCTGGCTCTGCGACGACGAAACCATCAGGGGGCTGCACGCCGAATACTTTGGCATCGACACCCCCACCAACGTCATCAGCTTCGCCCAGAACGAGGGCGAATTTGCACAGATCGACCCCGACATGCTCGGCGACGTGGTCGTAAGTGTGCAGACCGCCGCTCGCGACGCCAGCGAAGCGGGCGGGCAGCTGGACGACGAGGTGAGTTTTCTGATCATCCACGGAATCCTTCATCTGCTGGGCTACGATCACGAAGGCGACCGCGTAGGCGACGCGCCCGAGATGGAAGCAAAAGAGGAAGAACTGTACCGGCTCGTCCGGGAGATAGAGGGTTAACCCCGGACTTAGGCAAAGGTGGAATGTGAACGAGAGTAAACAGGGTTTTTTTGCCAGACTTACAGCGCTATTCGGTGTCCGGTCAAACGAGCGTGATCTGATGGGCGAGATGGAGCAGTTGATCGCCGAGGGCTCGCAAGAGGGGGTGATAAACCCGGGTGAAAGCGAAATGCTTTTGTCGGTGTTGGAGTTTCGGCGCACCATGGTTCGCGAAGTGATGATCCCGCGCACCGAGATGAGCTGTGTAGAAGTCTCCAGCCCCCTGGAAGAGCTGCTCGGGCTGATGAGGGGACAGGGGCACTCGCGAATACCCGTCTACGAGGAGAAGGTCGACCGCATAGTCGGCATCGTACACGCTCGCGATCTCTTGCCCCAC